>CAOSZT010000036.1 GCA_948528155.1 uncultured Clostridia bacterium
TAAATTGGTAATTTTTATTTTCCCTTTTTTGGTAATTTTGGTATTGACTTTTATATATTTGGCTAAAAGTTAAAAGAAAAGTACACCAAGTGAACTTAAAATTTCAAAAAAATTAGCAAAAAGTACACTAAGTGAACACATCAATATAGACTATAAAAATAAATTTTAAAAAATTTTATACAAGTACACTTAGTGTACTTACCTAAAAAGCAATACTTTATAAATCTTAAAAGAAAAAAGGGAAAAAAACGGGAATTGAACTTTATAGAACAGCATAATATAATCGTATTATCAAAAAATGTAAAACAATCAAGTCAGTCGAAGCTAGCCGACTGGCTTTTTCTGTTGCTTTTTTGAAATCTAAAACATTCAAGGAGGAGAATTTTTATGTTGTACGAAATCAATTTTGATAATACGAAAAACATCAAACTAAATGAAAATAGTTTTAATTGCAGTATAAAAATAGCAATATTAAATAAACATTTAAGGCAGAACTAATTAAAGAAAACAGATACCTAGAACTAAAACGAAATATTTTACAAGAATATAATTTAACTCACATAGGTATTTGAAAATATTAACTTTTGATGTATAATAAGCACATAAAGATTCTCTAAACTTGAGAAAGAGAGGCTAATTTTGAAAGTACAAGTTATAGAGAAGAAAAAAGGTCGAATTAATAGAACAACAGGAGAAGAAATAAAGGGGAATTTAAGAGTATGTGCTTATGCAAGAGTAAGTACAGAAAAAGAAGAACAAATAAACAGTTACAATTCTCAACTAAAGTATTATGAAGAAAAAATAAAAGCAAATAGTGATTGGAAATATGTTGGCATTTATGCAGATGAGGGAATTACAGGAACACTAGACTATAAACGAGATGGTTTTATGAAAATGATGCAAGATGCAACAAACAACAAATTTGATATGATAATCACAAAATCAATATCAAGATTTGGAAGAAATACAGTAGATACCTTAAAATATGTAAGGGGACTAAAAGAAAAAGGAATTGCTATTTATTTTGAAGAAGAAAGAATCAATACTTTAGAAATATCTGGAGAAATTATGCTAACGGTACTTAGTGCAATGGCACAGCAAGAAAGCGAAAATATATCTTCTCATGTAAAGTTAGGACTGCAAATGAAACAAAAAAGAGGAGAACTAATTGGATATAATGGTTGTTTAGGATATGTCTATGATAAAGATACAAAAGAAATAACAATCAATTATGAAGAAGCAGAAATAGTAAGATATATCTTTGAAAGATACTGTCAAGGAGTAGGTTGTACAACAATTGCAAAAGAACTAACAAATATGAAATACAAAACTCCAACAGGCAAAAAGAAATGGCACGAATCAACAATTAGAGGAATCTTGAAAAACGAAAAATATAAAGGAGATGTCTTACAAGGAAAAACATATACAACAGATCCAATCTCACATAGAAGAGTAGTCAATATGGGAGAAGAAAATCAATATTACATACAAGAACACCATGAGCCAATCATCTCTGAAAGAATGTTTAATCAAGCACAAGAAATATTGCAAAAGCGAGGAGGAGTGCGAGGATCTGGCAGAAGAAAAGGCAACTTTAGTAGAAAATATCCTTTTAGTAGTAGATTATATTGTGGCTTTTGTGGAAGTTTGCTAACAAGAAGAAACTGGCACTCTGGAACTAAAAATAGTATTACAGTTTGGCATTGTATGGAATTTGTAAAACATGGAAAAGAAAACTGCCCACATTGTAAAGCCATGAAAGAAAATATTATAGAAGAAGCATTTACAGAAAGTTATAAATTATTATGCAACAATAACAAAGAATTAATCCAAACATTCTTAAACGAAATGGAAGAAATTATACAAGAAGAAAGTAACGAAAGTTCTATTAAAAGACTAGAGGAAGAAAAACAAATTTTAAAAGAAAAAATAGACAAGTTAATTGATTTAAATTTAAATGGAACAATTAATATTGAAACATTACAAGAAAAGAAAGTAAAATTGCAAAACAAAATCAATAGTATAGAGAAAGAACAAGAGCATTTACAAATAGAACTAGAAGATTCAATTAGTTTAAATCAAGGGTTAAACAAGTTTAAAACATTGTTTAAAGACAATGAAATTATGCCAGAATTTGATAAAGATGTTTTTGAACTGATGATAGAAAAAGTTATAATAGGAGAAAAAGAAAGTATTGGAGAAATAAATCCAAGAGTTATAACTTTTATCCTAAAATCTGGAAACGAAATCAAATGTCAAGATGATAAAAAAGAACAGAAAAATCAACAGTCATCATACGAGGTAAGTCAAAACTATCTACAGCCAATGTGTGAGCCATGTGGAGTGTGTTGCGTTGATGGGTCTAAAAGAAGAAAGAACAAGTAATACCAATACTTCAGAAGATTTAGAAAAATAAAAAATTAAATATAATAATCATTTATTTTATAAAAAATTTAAAATGGTAAATGGTTGAATGGTAAAAAAGATAGTGGGCAATCCACCTTACAGTAATAAAGTACAGATTTTGTGCTTTATTTTTCACATATAAAAAATTAATATTAACGTGGTGCAAATATAAGGTTAGAAAAAGAATTAGTAAAAAATGTATAAATTTAGCAAAATATATTGAAAAAAAATATATGTTGTAATAGAATAAGGATGTTTTCGGATGCAAAGGAGAAAAAATGAGATATATAGGAAATAAAACTAACTTATTAAATAATATAAATCAAGTGATAGCAGAAAATTGTGATGGAACTGAAAAAGTCTTTTGCGATATTTTTTCAGGGACATCTTCTGTTGCTAGATTTTTTAAAAATAGATATAAAATCATTTCAAATGATATGTTATACTTTTCGTATATACTTCAAAAAGCAACAATACAAAATAATGACTTACCAGAATTTAAAACACTAAAAGAAAAACTAAAAATTGATAATGTGTTTGAATATTTGGAAAATGAAAATGTTGAGTCTTCTAATTATAAATATTTTACTTATGAGAATTATTCACCAAATGAAAAATGTGATAGAATGTATTTAACAACAGAAAATGCAAAAAGAATTGACTATATAAGAAATACTATAGAAGTATGGAAAGAAAAAAAATTAATTGATGAAAGAGAATATTACTATCTAATAGCCTCATTAATTGAAGGTATTCCTTTTGTATCTAACATTACAGGAACTTATGGAGCTTATCTAAAAGAATGGGATAATAGAGCCTATAAAAAATTTGAAATGATTCGATTAAATGTTATAGATAATTTTTGTGATAACGAATGTTATAAAGAAGATGCAAATCAATTAATAAATAAGATAGAAGGAGATATTTTATATATTGATCCTCCCTATAATTCAAGACAATACTTACCAAATTATCATTTACTAGAAACAATAGCAAGATTTGATTGCCCAAAAATAAATGGAAAAACAGGTATAAGGGATTATAGTGAAGAAAAATCGAAATATTGTATTAAATCAGAAGTAGAAAAAGAATTAGAAGAATTGATAAAAAATGCGAAATTTAAACATATTATAATGAGCTATAATCAAGAGGGAATATTATCCAAAGAACAAATAGAAAATATATTAAAAAAATATGGAGATAAAAGTTCATATAAGTTGTATGAAATACCATATAAACAATATTTAAATAAATTAACCCAAAAACAAGAAAAACATTATGAATATATTTTCTATATCAGAAAAGAAAATATTAATAAAAATAAGGTATATACTAGCTTTCCATTAGAAAGACAGTTTAATATGACAGTTATGCAAGAAAGTGAAAAATATAATTATGAAATAGTAAAATATCAACCAGAAAATAGAAAGAAGTACTTAAAAAGCCCATTAAATTATGTTGGTGGAAAATATAAGTTATTACCACAGATTATGGAATATTTTCCTAGTAAAATCAATACATTTGTAGATTTGTTTTCAGGAGGATTTAATGTAGGAATAAATGTAGACAGTAATAGAACGATATGCAATGATATTAAT
The DNA here is from genome assembly GCA_948528155.1 of uncultured Clostridia bacterium. Lineage (GTDB taxonomy): Bacteria > Bacillota > Clostridia > TANB77 > CAG-508 > CAG-269. The sequence goes on from CAOSZT010000036.1 coordinate 4,005, forward strand.
AATTTTATCATAGGATTGTATAAAGAATTATATAATAGACCAGTTGAGGAAATATTAAATAAGATTAATTATAATATAAAGGAATATGGATTGAGTAAAGAAAACGAGTCTGCATACAAAAAATTTAGAATTCATTATAATGAAACAAAAGATCCAATTGATTTATATACATTAACTTGTTATTCTTTTAATTATCAATTTAGATTTAATAATAATAAAGAATACAATAATCCTTTTGGAAGAAATAGAAGTCAATTTTCAGAAAATATGAAAAAGAATTTAATATTATTTGCTGATAAATTAAAAAAGATGGAAATTGATTTTTCTGCAAAAGAATTTGACCAAATAGATATTAAAGAATTAGGACAGGAAGATTTTATATATTGTGATCCACCATATCTAATAACAACAGGTTCATATAATGATGGTAATAGAGGATTTAAAGATTGGAAAGAAGAAGAAGAACGAAAGTTATATGATTTTTTAGATAAAGCTAATGATAAAAATATAAAATTTGCATTATCTAATGTTATGGAACATAAAGGAACGGAAAATAAGATTTTAGAAAAGTGGAGTAAAAAATATAAAACAATATATTTGGAAAATGATTATTCTAATTCAAGTTATAATACCAAAAAAGGAAAAAGCAAAGAAGTATTAATAATCAATTATTAAGGGGGAAAATAAATTGATAGAAATAAAAGATATGGAGAAAAGAAGTTTTAGAACTTTTGGCTGGGTGCAAGACCCTAGTGATTTTGATGCACTATATAAAGTAGTTTCTATATTCAATGAAAATTCAGATACATATAAAGAGCTAGTAGAACACAAAATCAACGAATTAGTAGAAGAAAGAGATGGAAAACAAAGACTATTAGAAGCATTGAAGCTAAGACCTTTAAAAATTAAATACCAGGATTTAGTTGGAACATCATTTATACCTAGATCATCAGCAAGATGTAATGGAATAGTTCAAGCAACAGTAAAAGGACAAAAAAGACCTTTTATAAGTGATTGGCCAGCCGATAATTTTATAAGATGGGCTCAGTGTTTAGGATTTATAAAATATAACTATTATGACGATACATTTGAAATAACAGAAACTGGATTAGAATTTTCTAACAGTTTACAAGATGAAGCAAAGAATGAAATTTTAGAAAATGCATTATTAAGCTATCCTCCAGCAGTAAGAATATTAAATTTGCTAGAAGATGGAAGTGTAAAGACAAAATTTGAATTAGGAAAGAGCATAGGATTTGTAGGAGAAGATGGATTTACGAGTTTACCACAAGATATTTTAGTAATGACATTAGCAACAGAAGATGATATAAAAGAAAAGAATAAATTAAGAACTGACACAGAAGGATCCTCTGATAAATATGCAAGAATGATAGCAAAATGGCTAACCAAAATAGGATTATTAAAACAAGTAACAAAAAGTATTACAGTTAATATAGGAAATGATACATATACAGAAAATATTGGACAATCTTATATTATAACTGCAAAGGGAATAAAAGCTTTAAATAAAGTAAGAGGAAAAAGCAAATTCAAAAAGATAGCGAAAAATATATCATGGGAAATGTTAGCAACAAAAGGAGCAGATAGAGACTATATAAGAACTAGAAGGTCGTATATAGTGAAGATTCTTTCTGAAAGTAAAAATGGTTTAAACCTTGAAGAAATTAGAGATAGATTAGAATTTTATGCAATTTCGGAATTATTTACAGTAGTTAAAGATGACATAGAAGGTTTGATTAACATAGGCTTAAATATAACTATAATAAACGACAAGTATTATTTTGAAGATGAAATAAATGATTTTATAATTCCAAGAATTATTAATGATAATAGTAGTAAGTCAGATATTACAATCAAGAAAGATGAACTACGAGAAAATTTAGATAAATTATCTCATGAATATCTATCTTTAATTGATCTTTCTTTTGATAGTAATCAAAATAGATTATTTGAAATGAAGGTTGTTGAATTATTAACTAAAGAGTGTAGTTATAAAGGATTACATTTAGGTGGAAGTAGAAAACCAGATGGCATTATATATACAGATAATTTAACTAATAATTATGGTGTAATAATAGATACCAAAGCATATTCAAAAGGTTATGATTTGCCAATTTCTCAAGTTGATGAGATGACTAGATATGTTGAAGAAAATAACAAAAGAGACATTACAAGAAATCCAAATGAGTGGTGGAATAATTTCTCAGATAGCCTAAATGAATTTTATTTTACTTTTATATCAGGAGAATTTAAAGGAAATATTGACGAAAAGTTAAACAGAATATCTATAGCAACAAATAGAAAAGGTGTAGCAATAGCAATAAGTTCATTATTAAAACTAGCAAATGAAATTAAAGCAAAAAGAATGAATTTAGAAAAGGTAAAAAATATATTTATAAATCAGGTGTATCAATAATAACTTATTTCTTAAAGCCACAGTACAAGAGTTTTTTAACAGAAATGATTTACTAAAAGATGAAATAATAAATACAATATAGGTAAAAGTAGCTTTTCAAAATAATTAATGGAAGAATGTATGAAAACAGTAAAAAAACTCAATATAAGAAAAATTTAATTGTTGACCTATCAACCGTCAGAATACCACATTAAGCACTACCACTCAACGGAGTGACCACCACACATGTGGAATGTGTATCAGTTCTAAATTTAAAGAAAAACATATAACCGTTGATACACAAGAATTTGATAAAATTTTAAAAAGATAAAAAAAGAGCAAAAAAACACAAAAAAATAACAAAAAAAGTAAAGTAGACATAAATACAAAAATAATAGGGTATGTGGAAACATGTATATGCACACTACCTATTTGAAATAATAAAATAAAGAAAGTGCTTGTTACACAAGAGATAGAGTAGGAATACTTTATCTTTTTTAAATTGTAAAAAAAGTGAGGAGATAAAAAATGTATATTTTAGGAATAATATTAACAGCAATAATAAGTAGTACATTAACATTGTTTCTACATTGTTGTTTAATTGTAGGAAAAGAATCAGAAGAAAGGCAGGTAAAATAGAACATGTGAATGAAGAAAATAAACCAGCCTATTATGCAATAATACCAAGTGAAGTAAGATATTGTGAAGAATTAAAATTTACAGAAAGGCTATTATATGGAGAAATAACAGCATTAGCTGGAAAAGAAGGATATTGTTTTGCAACAAATAGATATTTTGGAGAACTATATCATGTAATACCAGGAACAATATCACGATGGATAAATCATTTAGAAAATTTAGGATTTGTAAAAACAGAAGTAATAAGAAATGACAAAAATTAAGTAACAGAAAGAAGAATTTATATAAATGAATGCAATAGGGATTTTATACAAAATACCTATAAGCAAAATGAACAATACCCCTATGAGCAGAAAAGCTAAAGATAATAATATAAATATTAGGATAGATAGATTCTTTAAATTTATAATAAAAAAAGAAAAGCTAAATCCAGAAAAATTAACAGAAGATGAACAAAATCAATTTTACAGTTTGCTAGAAAAGCTAGAGTTAAACTATACAGAAGAGCTATTAAAACTATTTACAAAAGAAAATATAGAAAAACTAAAGATAATTATATATGCTTTAAAAGAACTATTTACAAGTAATAAAAAGCAGTTAGTTACAAAAGTTAAAAGGGAAGAGTTGATATTTCTTTATGATACTTGCAAAGATAAACAATTAGAATATGAAAATACAAGTAAAGAAATCAACAATTTTTTTGAATATTATTATATCAGTTTAATAAGGAAATTAGAAAAAGCAACATAGCTTTTATTTTTTTGCCTGAAAGCAAGGAGGGACAAAATGATACCTACTTATGATGTAAATAATTTAACAGGAAATTTAGATACAATGTTTCAAAATATGATGAAAATAGGATTTGGAATTTCTATTGTATTATTAACAATTTGGATCATTGTAAGTTTATTAATATGGTTATTTCGGAGCCAGAAAGAAGTCCGAAAGAGCAATAAAATTTGGAATAAAGAATTTTATAATAACTTTAATATTAGCAGTAATTATACTAATCATACCAATATTGTTTAGTATGTTTTAGAAGATATTAAAGCAAATAGTAATATACCACCAAAATTATTTGCCCTAAATAATTTGGAGGAAATCGTATGAAGAGATTAAATTTAAAAGAAAATGTAAAAAAAGGATTTTATAAGATAAAAAACAAAGTATGGGTAATACCTACAACATTAATGATGATGCAAACGAAAGTATTTGCTGAAGGTAGTATTAGTACAGCAGAGGTTAATCAAGCAACAGAAAATATAAAAAATGCAGTTATTAAGTTAGCAATGCCAATACGGAGGAATTTTAGTATTTGTAAGCATTGTTATTATAGCATTGAAAATGATAGTAAATTCAAATAATGCTAATAAAAGAAGTGAATCAATAGGAGCTTTAATTACAGGTGGAGGCTCAAACGGTTAGGAGGTTAGTAACAGATGAGTTCATATAAAGTACCATTTGATTTTACACATGAAGAGAAAGTATTTCGGAGGTTATTTATCATTAAGACAGATGTTATATATGATAATTAGTGTTGTTTCAATAGGAATATTATTTATACCAGGCCTACCAATGACATTAAAAGTATGTCTGTTTTTATTGGTATTTGGTATATTTATGACATTTGCTTTTTTGAAGACTAGGATATACTGAAGAAATGTCGCCTAAAAAAGTAATAACAATGGCACAATATTATATAGATATAGATTAAACAAAAGAGTCTTAACTTCAAAATTATTAATAAAGTTAAGGCTTTTTCTTTTTAGATTTGATTTTATTAATTTCTTGTAATGTCTGATCTAAATTATATTTTAGATGAATATAAGAAATTCTTTTTTCTAAATCAGTTTTTTTCTCTTTTCTGTTTTTATAAGTATTTCGCTTAATTATCATATTTCCCACCTGGTGAGCATTATATGACAGAAATACTTATAATACTGGAAAGGTATTAATAGTTATAATTATATAGAAAAAGTTGTAAAAATAAATGGAAAAGTATAAAAAGGTATAAAAAAGTATATTTCCAAAATGAAATGTAAGAAATTTTTATAAAAGCTAGTAAATTTTTGAATAAATGTGGTATAATATAAAATATAGAAAGGTCGTGATATTATGCAAAAAGAAATTACAGTAAAAGAAATAGTAGATACATTAGAACAATATACCAATATAGAAGAACCAATAATTGTAAAAAGAGATAATAAAGATGATGTAGTTATATTAAGCATAGAAGAATATAGAAAAAAAATCTTTTTAGCAGAATTAGATAAAAAGTTAGATGAAGCTGAAGATGATATAAAAAATAATAGAGTTCATAAAGCAAGAGATGTATTCAAGGAGTTGAGAGAACAATATGGATACTAAATATGAAGTAATCATTACTAATAAAGCAAAAAGAGATTTAAAAGAAATATATAATTATATATCAAAATCTTTAATGGCAAAACAAGCAGCTGATAACCTTATGAATGAATTTGAAAAAAATATTTTAATGTTAGAGGATATGCCAGAATCTTGTAGTATAATAGAATTTTACAAAAAAAGAAAATATCCATATAGAAAATTACTAATAAAGAATTATGTGGCAATTTATCGTATAGATTATAAAAATAAATTAGTATATATAGCTCGTGTAGTATATGGTGGAAGAAATTATTTGAATGAAATATAAGATTTTCGATGACTTAAATTAAGCCATCGATTTTCTTTTATTCTTTTTTCATGTATTTATTTATTTTGATTAATCCATTCTATAAATTCCAAGTCATGAAATATTTACCACAATAACTACAAATTTTTAAAATAATATTATCTTTTATAATTTCACTTAATTCAAACTTTAAAAGAGAAGATATATCATTTTGTAAAATATTGATATAACTGAAAAACTTGAAAAACGTCCAAAATAATGAGCTACGAAAATCGATTTTAAGCCATTTTAAAAAATTAGCAATATAACTTGTCATTAAAAAACAAGCTAATTAGTGATAACGATTAACGCTACCAACTTAACAAAATTGTTCTAAGCTTTAAAATCAATTTTAAGCTGTTTTTTTACAAAAGATATATAACGTGTTAGATAAAATTATGAATAATTTAGAAATAAGAAATAAAAATTAATAAAAGATAACTTATATTAAGAATGATTTAATAATAAGATTTAAGATTATAGATAATAATCATAAGTAATGGAATAAATAAGAACAAAAAGCTATAAAAAACATATACTAAAAGGACAGTAAAACAGTAGTAATAGGGGTTTAAAAGAATGCCATATTAATATGGTATATATTTTGCCCCTATCTCTTTTTGCACAAAACTTTGATAATGGGATCCTTTTTTAAGTAGCTATAAAGTAATATTTATCAATAAAAACTGATATTTTTACGTTAAAAAAATTAGCAATATTTAAAATACCTTAAAAATAATTACATAGATATATCAAAAAAGATAATTGATATTATCTGTTCTTTGTTATATAATCATAACAAAAGATAGTAATTTGGAGGATATAAAATGATACTTGAAAGAAGAAAAACTTTATTAGCTTCAGATAGGTTTATAAAGGATATATCTAAATTACCAGATGAAGTAAAAAATAATACAATAATATTAATAGGACCAATGGGAACAGGAAAAAGTACTATTGCAGAATTAATAGTAAAGCAAATAGAAGGAATTAGCAGAATATCATTAGATAATAAGGAACTTTTAAGAATGCTATATGAAAGAAAAAGTAAATTTAGAGATTTTAAGAATTTTGAGTTTGTGCTTACTGGAACAATATTGAGTTCTTTAAAAAGACCTAATGTAATAGATTTTGGAGCAGGTCATTCTATATATGAAGATGAAGAATTGAGAAAGAGAATGAAAAATATGTGTTCAGAATTTAAAAACATTATATTGCTATTACCATCAAAAGATAAAGAGAAAAGTAGAAGAATATTATTAGAAAGAAGAGGTATTACATCAGGCTCTCAGGGAGATAGAGATAATTGGCACTTTTTAACATCGCCTAATAATTATGAATTAGCAACTAATACAGTTTATGAGGAAAATAGAACACCTGACGATATTTCAAAAGAAATAATACAATTAGTTAAATTAAAAGAAGAAAATAAACGAGAAAGATAAATTACAATAAGTAGGGCAAGTAATTAAGTTGAAAGTTGTTGTTCTTTATGGTATAATCGAAACACAAGATAGTAAGTTGTTGCTGAGATAGGAGAAGATAAATGTTAAAAGTAATTGTTATTGGAAGTCCTGGAGCAGGAAAAAGTGTATTTTCACAGAAATTAAAAAATATTACAAGTTTACCATTATATCATTTAGATATGTTATACCATAAAACTGATGGTACTCACATTTCGAAAGAAGAATTTGTAATAGAATTAAGGAAAATATTAGAAAAAGATAATTGGATAATAGATGGAAATTATCAAAGAACATTAGAAATACGACTTAAAGAATGTGATACTATATTCTTATTAGATTTTCCATTAGAAGATTGTCTTTTGGGAGCAGAATCTCGCATTGGAACTAAAAGAGAGGATTTGCCATGGATTGAAGAAAAATTTGATGAAGAATTTAAGCAAGTTATTATAGATTTTCCTAAAAAGAAATTACCTCAAATATATGAATTGATAGAAAAATATAAAACAAATAAGAATATAATTATTTTTAAAACAAGAGAAGAAGCAGATAATTACCTTGAGATGTTAAAAAATATAGCAACTACATACAATAAATAACAATGTTATATACAATTTACGAAATATAAGAAAGGGAAATGATATGAGAGATGATATAGTAAAGTATTTAAAAGAAGAAATTAAAAATAGGGCAGAAAATGAAAATAATAAATTTGGAATTGGTGTTTTATATCATATTGAAGCAGTAGTTAGAAATGCTGAAATTCTTGCTGATAAATATAATGCAGATAAAGAAATATGTATAATTGCAGCTTGGTTGCATGATATTGCTTCAATTACGGATTATAGATTATATGAAGAACATCATATACATGGAGCTAAAATAGCAAGTGAAATTTTAAGAAAATTTGAATATGATGAAAACAAAATTGAACTTGTAAAAGCATGTATACTAAATCATAGAGGAAGCATTGATAATAAAAGATTGTCTAAAGAGGAGAAAGTTATTGCAGATGCGGATGCAATATCACATTTTGATAGTATTCCAAGTTTGCTATATTTAGCATATAAAGAAAGAAACATGAATATTGAAGAAGGGAAAGATTTTGTAAAAAATAAACTAAAGAGAAGTTTCAAAAAATTATCTGATGAGAGTAAAATTTTTTATAAGGAAAAATTTGAAAATGTTATGAAGATTTTATAAATTAAACTGCTCTATAACTTACAATAAGTAGAGATGATTAAATAAAAGAAAATAGACAAATTGACAGAGATATTAGGAAATTAGTATCTCTCTTTTTTATGTCATGAAAAATTAAAAGGAGGAACAAATCATGATTCAAGATGAGGCAATTGAATATTTGGACAAGTTAGAAACAGGTATGTTTTTGACAGTAAATATTCCTATATTTAGGGATGAAGTCAAACCAGTAACAGTAATGTATATGGGAAAAGATAAAGAAGGCAGATATAACTTTATTGATACAGGGAGATTCATATTATCAAAGAATTTTATTAAAAAAGGTAAAGTAACATTAGATAAAAGTTACAATAAAGATGAGGCATTTGATATATATTCAAAAAATATAATGCCACATCATCAAAAGCAAAATAAGAAAAAAGATTTATCAAGGTAGGTAATTATTACATAGTAAGTGGGCTGATCATTAAATAATCAGCTCGCTTTTTTGCATTACATAGCTTTTACTGAAAACAGTAAAAGTGAAATTTAAGGAAAGGAGGGTAAATTTTATAGTGTCAAAATGTAAAGTAATTGCTATTGCAAATCAAAAGGGTGGAGTAGCAAAAACAACCACAACACTTAATCTAGGAGCAGGACTTGTAAGAAAAGGTAAAAAGGTATTACTTATTGATTTTGATTCTCAAGCAGATTTAACTACATCACTAGGTTTTAATAAAGATACAATTGATATAACAATAAAAGATGTATTGGATAAGAATCATAGAGAGATACCTTTTGAAAATAGTTTAGGTATTTTAACAAATCCAGAGGGGATTAATCTTATATCTGCAAATAAGGAATTAAAAGCATTGGAAGATTATTTAATGTCAGATATGAATAGAGAATATGTACTAAATGATTATATAAATAAAATAAAAAGTGATTACGATTATATTCTTATTGATTGTCAGCCGTCATTAGGACTTTTAACAATAAATGCTTTAGCATCAGCAGACAGTGTAATAATTCCAGTTCAAGCTCAGTTCTTACCATTGAAAGGCATGACAGAATTAATACAAACAGTAGAAAAAGTAAGAGCAGTTATAAATCCTAGAATTAAGTTTGAGGGCGTATTAATAACACTTGCTGATATTAAAACAAGGTTAGCGAAAGCTACTGAAATGAAGTTAAGAAGTAGTTATGGAAGTAAATTGAAAATTTATAATTCAGTTATTCCAATAGCAACAAAAGTAGCAGAGGCAACGACAGAAGGTAAAAGTATTTATGCCTATGATAAGTCAAATAAAGCAGCAATAGCATACGAAAATTTTACTGAGGAGGTGTTAAAAAATCGCGAAAGAACTAAACCTAGAGATACCAAGTGTAGATAATTTATTCAAATTAAGTACAAACAAAGGTAAAGCAGAAACAGTTGTAATGATACCATTAGATAAAATCTCAGACTTTCCAAACCACCCTTACAAAGTCGAAAATAATGATGAAATGCAACTGATGATAGAAAGTGTTAGAGATGGAGGTGTTAGATACCCAGCAATTGTAAGACCAAAAGAAGATGGCGGATATGAAATGATATGCGGACACAGAAGAAAATTCGCAAGTCAGTTTTTAGGACTAAAAGAAATACCAGCAATAATAAGAGATTTAAGCAGAGATGAGGCAACTATTTTAATGGTAGATAGTAATATCCAACGTGAAAAGGTTTTGCCAAGTGAAAAAGCATTTGCTTATAAAATGAAATTAGAGGCAATGAATCATCAAGGAAAAAGAACAGATTTAACTTCTGGTCAAGTTGAACAGAAGTTAGAAAAAAAGACTTCAAGAGATATTCTAGCTGAACAAAGTTCTGATAGTTCAGCAACAATAAGAAGATATATTAGACTTACTGAGCTAATAAAAGATATGCTAGAACTAGTTGATATAGGTAAAGTTGCTTTTAGTCCAGCAGTTGAAATTTCGTATTTAAAAGAAGATGAACAATATGTTTTATTAGACTGTATAAACAAATATGATTCTACACCATCTCAGGCACAAGCAATACACATGAAAAAATTAAGCCAAGATGGAAAACTTACAGCAGAAAAAATAGAAGATATTATGGAGGAAGAAAAGCCAAATCAAAAACCGAAATATAAAATCAGTTATGACAGATTTGAGAAATATCTTCCACGAGATGTTGTAACAGAAAAAGAAGTGGAGGATTTTTTATTTACTTGTGTAGAAGAACATCATAAAAGGCAAATACAAAAGCAACGAGCAATGGTAAGATAAAAATACTAACTAAAAAAGAATATTGCACATTTGTAAATATAAGCTAATCACTATAAAATGGAGGCAATAAAGGAGAGTGATTATTTATGAAAAAGAAAAAAATTATTGTTACTACTATTTTATTGGGGGTTAGTATTATACTTATTGCATTATCTGTATATGCAACTACAAGCAATAAAACGCAAAAAATAGCTTATACTAATGAAGATGTTGCCTATGAAAATGACGAAGAAATTGATTTACAAGAGGAAAACGAAAATATAATAGATGATGAAATAGAAAATACTGATAATGAAATAACTGTAGAACAACCAGTAGAAGAAATAGCAGAAACAGTTACAGCACAGCCAGTACAAGAACAAAAGAAAACAACTACTCAAAGTAGTGCAATTAAATCAAGTTCACAAACTACAGCGAGCAAGTCTAGTCAAACTACAACAGTTATTCAACCACAAACAAGTACAGCTATTCAAGAGCAACAAAAACAAACTCAAAGTCAATTAACTCAGTCAAGTCAACCAGTTCAAGAAAAGAAAACTCCTTATTGGTGCGTTGATGGGGGAACACATCATATATTGGGAGATGGAGCTAACGAACATGGATATTATAAGACGTGGGATAAGGCTTTTAGTGCTTATGAAGAATATACAACAGGTTGGGAATCGACACAATTCAAAGTAGCTCAATGCGATTGTGGTTTATACTACTTTTGGGCAATAAAATAAAAATTAATAAAATATATTTTTTGAAAGGGGCTGTAAAAAAAGTCCCTAGAAAAATGAGATTTAAGTTATAATTTTAACT
>CAOSZT010000037.1:0-2509 GCA_948528155.1 uncultured Clostridia bacterium
TTTTGAATCAAGACAAGGTTTAATATATGGACCTTTTACACCTGTTTATGGAATAGGAGCGATTATATATTATCTAATATTAAATAATATTAAGAAAGATAATAAAATAAAAATATTTTTTATTACAGCGATACTAGGTGGAATAACAGAATATATCTGCTCTTTAGTACAAGAAAAAGTATTTGGAACAATATCATGGGATTATTCATATCTTATATTTGATATAAATGGTAGGACAAGTTTATTACATTGTAGTTATTGGGGAATTGCAGGAATTTTATATGTTACATATATAGATCCATTTTTAGAAAAGTTGAAGTGCAAAATAGATAAAAAAAGTTTAAAAAAAGTTTCAATAATATTTACAGTATTTATGCTTTTTGACATATCAATTTCTTGTATAGCAGCGAATAGACAAACGGAAAGAAGAAATAATATTTCTCCAGAAAGTAAATTAGACTTATTTTTAGATAAATATTACCCAGATGAATATATGGACAAAATATTTGCAAATAAACGAGAGGTTTGTAAATAATTTATGAGTGTTTTAAAAGTAGAGCAAAAGTGGTATAATCACAAAGGGAGAATATAAATATGTTTAAAATTATTATTATAGAAGATGATAAAGAAATACGAGAAGAACTAAAAATATTATTACAAAATAGTGGTTATGAAGTAGAGGCAATTTCAGAATTTGAAAATTTAGAAAATAAAATAATAGAAGAACAAGCTCATTTAGTATTATTAGACATTAATTTACCAGGCAAGAGTGGATTTGAAATATGTAGTAAAGTAAGAGCAAAATCTAAAATTCCCATTGTATTTGTAACAAGTAGAAATAGCACAATGGATGAATTAAATGGCATTATGCTAGGTGGAGATGATTATATAGAAAAACCATATAATGTACCGATTTTACTTGCAAGAATACAAAATTTACTAAATAGAACATATTCTAAAAGTGAAAAAGAAAGCAAAATACAATATAAAGGAATTGGCTTAGATATTTTAAAGTCAACAATAATTTATAAAGAAAAAATAATAGAATTAACAAAAACAGAACTAAAGACATTACATTATTTATTTAAAAATAATGATAAAATAATACCAAGAGCAGACATTATAGATTTTCTATGGGATAATGGAGTATATGCAGATGATAATAGTTTAAGTGTTATCATTACAAGATTAAGAGAAAAACTAAAAGAAATAGGAATAGAAAATTTAATTGAAACAAAGAGAGGACAAGGATATAAAATATGAAATTTACCAAATATATAAAGGATAAAATAAATTATATATTAGGATTTATTGTCTACTCAATAATTATAATAGCTTATGCAAATGCAATAGAAGTGGATAGAAACTTTATAATTGTAATAACTGTTATATCTTTTGTATTTTGTGTAGTAGGATTATTAGTTAGTTATTGGAGAAAAAATAGATATATAAAAAATATAGAAAACATAATGGATGGTTTAGAAGAAAAATATCTTATATCAGAAATAATAGAAAAGCCTGGAGGACAGGAAAATTTAGCATATTACAATATACTAAAAAGAGCCAATAAATCTATGCTCGAAAATGTAACAAATGTAAGAACAGCTCGGAAAAGATTATAAGGAATATATAGAAAGTTGGGTACATGAAATTAAAATACCAATTACATCCAGTAAATTATTATGTGAAAATAATAAGTCAGAAATAACCAATAAAATAGATGAAGAAATTGAAGAAATCAACAATTATGTAGAACAAGTATTATTTTATGCAAGATTAGATCAAGTATCAAATGACTTTATGATACGAAAAGTAAATTTAGAAGAAACTATTAGAAATGTACTAGCAAGAAACAAGAAAATGATGATTCATAATGGTATGAAAGTTGAAACCAAAAATATAGAACTATCAGCCTATACAGATGAAAAATGGCTAGAATTTATATTGAATCAAATTATAATAAATGCTATTCAATATAGAAAAGAAAAAAGTCCTGAAATAGTTATAGAACTAAAAGAAATGAAAGAAAATGTAAAATTATCAATTAAGGATAATGGTATAGGGATTAATAAAAGCGAAATAGATAGAATATTTGACAAAGGATTTACTGGAACAAATGGAAGAAATCAAAAGAAATCTACAGGAATAGGATTACACTTATGTAAAAGATTATGTGAAGAATTGGGAATGATAATAGAAGCACAATCAAAAGAAAATGAGTATACCAAAATAATAATTACAATTCCTAGAACTAAAAAACTAAATGAAGAATATTGATTCCCTTAATTTTAAGGGGAATTTTTTTTAGGAATACAAATATTTATTAGCATAAATATTTGTATACTGAAGCTGTAACAAGCAAAGCTTTAACAGCCACAGCAATCTTACAAAAATGTAAGATAAATGCAAACTACTTCTATATGAAACTAAATTGAGTTTTAGTATAATTAAGTTAGCTGTAAGAAACGATAGTGACTGTACAGATAACTTATGCAATCGACTGAAAGGA
>CAOSZT010000037.1:2608-15084 GCA_948528155.1 uncultured Clostridia bacterium
ATTAAAGGAGCTGTAAGAAACGATAGTGACTGTACAGATAACTTATGCAATCGACTGAAAGGAGATTGTAAACATTAAAGGAGCTGTAAGAAACGATAGTGACTGTACAGATAACTTATGCAATCGACTAAAAGGAGATTGTAAACATTAAAGGAGGGATTATTTTGAAAAAAGTATTAAAAGTAAAACAAATACAAAAATACTATGGAAACAAAGATAATATAACAAAGGCAATAGACGGAATTAATTTTGATGTAGAAGAAGGAGAATTTATAGGAATCATGGGAGCAAGTGGAAGTGGAAAAACAACACTTTTAAATTGCATATCTACAATAGACACAGTAAGTTCAGGGCATATTTATTTAGAAAATCAAGACATAACAGAGATAAAAGAAGAAAATATTGCGAAATTTAGAAGGGAAAACTTAGGATTTATATTTCAAGATTTTAACTTATTAGATACTTTAACAATAGAAGAAAATATAGCCTTAATCTTAACAATTAACAAAATACCAGAAAAAGAAATAGACAAAAAAACATTAGAAATAGCAAGAAAATTAGGAATAGAAGAAATTTTAAACAAGTATCCATATCAAGTATCAGGAGGACAAAAACAAAGATGTGCTTCAGCTAGAGCCATTGTAAATAATCCTAAAATAATACTTGCAGATGAACCAACAGGAAGTTTAGATAGTAAGGCAGCAAGACAATTACTAGAAATAATGGAAGATATGAATAATAAAATGAAAGCAACTATTTTAATGGTAACACATGATCCATTATCTGCAAGCTATGCAAAAAAGATTCTATTTTTAAAAGATGGTAAAATCTTTAACAAAATAGAAAAAGGAGAAAAACAAAGAAAAGATTTTTACAATGAAATATTAGATGTGTTAGCACTTCTTGGAGGTGATGCAAGAGATGTTGGGTAAATTATCTTTTAGAAATGCAAAAAGACAGGCAAAAGATTATTGTATATATTTTATAACAGTCATTATATCTGTTGCTTTAATGTTTAGCTTTAATTCAATTGCTACATCAAATGATATAAGTGAATTATCATCCTATATGGCATCCTTTTCAAAAGCAATATCAGGAATTAGCATACTTATTGTTTTAGTTATGGCATGGCTAATAAATTATTGTATGAGATTTATGCTGGAAAAAAGAAGCAAAGAATTTGGAACATATCAAATATTAGGAATAGAAAAGAAGTCAATCAGTAATATTTTTACACTAGAAAATATTATGATAGGTGGAATAGCATTTATAATAGGAATAGCCTTAGGAACATTTATATATCAAATACTCACTTCTATTATTATGAATTTATTTAACCAACCATATCAAATAGAAATATCTTTTAACATAAAAGCAGTAGGAATGACAGCTATTTATTTTTTTGGAATATTTGCTTTAGTATTATTAAATTGTAGAAGAAAAATAAAGAAAACAAAAGTATATGATTTATTATATGCAGACAAGAAAAATGAAAATAATATCATAAAAAATGCAAAAGGAAATATTATACTTTTTGTTGTATCAATTGTACTTTTAGTAGGAGCAGTATTAATAAACAATAATGAATTTTCAAATTCAAGTAATATGGAAGGTAGAAATATATTTATTGCAATTATAATGTTAATACTAGGAATCTATCTATTTTATATTAGTATATCAAGTTTTATTGTAAAAAGATATTTAAACAATAAATCAAGAAAATATAAAAAAGATAATATGTTTTTATATAGAAATTTAACCTCAAAAATTAACACAATGAGTTTAAGTTTAGGAACAATTGCGTTAATGTTTACTATTATATTAATTGGTGGAAATGTAGCACTACTTATGAACAATATGATAAATAATGAAATTGAAATGGGTTATCCTTATGAAATAATGATTAGTACAGCAGATGGAGATTTTTCAAAATATAAAGAGTATATTGAAAAAAATACAAAAGTAAAAGATATGTATGAGTATAGGTTATATAATATAAAAGGGATAGGATTATCAACAGCATTTGAAAAAACACCATTTAAAGGAGCAATTGATAAAGAAATTGATAGTGTATTAAGTTTAACAACTTATAATAAACTAAGAGAAATATTAGGATACGAAAAAGTAGATTTACAAGATGACGAAATTATAATTAATTGTTTAAAAACAGCCAAAGGAGGACTTGAAAAATATACTAAAGAAAACGATAAAACTAAAATAGTAGGAAAAGATGTAAAAATAAAAGAAATTAGAAGCGAAAATATTGCACAAGTTGGATTTAATGGTTCGTATTATGCAATTATAGTACCAGACAGTTTAATACCATTAATAGAAAAAGAGGACCAAAGATTAAGAGATAAAAATGATAATAACAGTACAATTGTAACAGAACAAGAAGATGGAACAGATAAAATCTATTATTTGGACTTTGCTTATAATTTTGTTGCTACAACAGAAAATATGACAGATGAGAAGTTTTATAAAGAATTAAGTAATTATATTATAAAGCAAGAGAGAGAAATAGCAGGAGAAGTTAATGGAGAAGAACAAAATTATAATATAGAAATATCACTTTCAAATGTACAAACAAAAGGTGAAAGAATGAGCCAAACAAAATCATTTTATACAATTATGTCATTTCTAGCGTTTTATGTAGCACTTATTTTTGTAATGGCAACAGCTACTCTTTTAGCAATACAACAATTAAGTGATTCAGAAAAATATAAATATAGATATGAATTATTGAGGAAATTGGGAGTGGATGAATTACATATAAATAGAACAATATTCAAACAATTACTTTTCTATTTTGCAATTCCAATGGTATTACCAGTAATAATTAGTATTCCTGTTATTTTAGGTGTTGGTCAAATATTTACAGTAGCAGTAACAAGGGAAGAAATTTTAAAAAATATTGGAATTATACTTGGAATGTTTATATTAGTATATGGAATTTACTTTATTGCAACAGATGTACAATTTGATAGAAATATAAATGGAAATGTGTGAGAAAAATGAAGAAATATCAATCTCCTAAAATAAATGTAGTAGAATTAATAAGAAATAATTTATTAATGTACACAAACAAAAAAGAAGGGATTATATGAGCAGGAAAAAGAAAATTAAAATATTTAAAATAGTATTAATGGCAGTAGTTTTAACATTATTTATAGGAATAACAGTATATCTATTTCCAGTAATGAAAAATTTATCTACAGTAGAAGGACAAGTAGCTTTTAAAGAAAAAGTTGATAATTCTGGTATGATGGGAATGTTATCACTATTTGGACTTCAGATAGCACAAATATTTTTAATTATAGTACCAGGAGAACCAATAGAAATTTTGGCAGGAATGTGTTATGGAGGACTATGGGGAACAGTATTTATTATGGTATCAGCTGCTATTATATCAATAACAATATATTTGTTAGTTAGAAAATTTGGAAGAAAATTCGTATACGATTTTTGTGATGAAAAGAAAGTTTCCAAAATAGAGAATAGCAAATTATTTCAGAATCCAAAAAAGATTGAGCTAATAATGCTTGTATTATTCTTAATACCAGGTACACCAAAAGATTTGTTAGTATATATAGCAGGATTATTACCAATAAAGCCAATAAAGTTCATTTTAATTTCGACATTTGCCAGATTTCCATCTGTTATTACTTCCACATTAGCAGGAGATAGGCTTGCTATTGGAGATTGGAAAATGAGCATTATGTTATATGTAGCAATACTAATATTGGTAGCAATAGTTGTATTAATTATAAACAAATTTGACAAAGATAAAATTACAAAAGATGCAATAAATAGTATTAAATAAACTTCTAAATACTATATACAGTAACCTTACAGAAATGTAAGGTTATTTTCATAAAAAGTATGCTATAATGATTTTGGAGGTATCATAAAATGCAGAAAATATTAATCGTTGAAGACGATGAAAAATTAAGAAATGAATTAGAAATATTTTTAAGTCATCAAGGCTATCAAGTAGAATGTTTAAAAAAATTTGACAATACTATAGCTGATATTTTAGAAATAAATCCAAACCTTATCTTATTAGATATAAATTTGCCAGTAGAAGATGGAGAATATATTTGCAAAGAAATTAGGAAGCAATCTAATATGGGAATTATTATTGTAACAAGTAGAAATAATGAATTAGATGAATTAGTTTCAATAAATTATGGGGCAGATCATTACATTACAAAACCATTTAATATACATATACTACTTGCGAAGATAAATTCGTTGTTAAGAAGGACCAATAATAGTAACGAATCAAAAGACAAGATTGATGCAAAAGATTTTATTTTAAACATATCAAATAGTACAATAATAAAAGGTGATAGAATTATTGATTTAACTAAAAATGAATACAAGATTTTAAAATATCTAATTGAAAACAGAAATAAAATTGTTTCGAGAGAAGATATCATGGACTGTTTATGGGAAAATGAGAGTTTTATTGATGATAATACTTTAAGTGTTAATATTACTAGATTAAGAAGTAAATTAGAAGAATTAGAACTAAAAGATATTGTTGAAACCAAAAGAGGACAAGGCTATATATTAAGGGGAGAGAACTGATATGAATTTTAAAAGTTTTATAAAAGATAAAATACTTTTAGGCTTCTTGCTATTATTTGGAATCGCCACTATAGAAATATTTTTAATTCCTTATCTATTTGGAAATTTTATAAAAATATATATTCCAGTTACTATAATATTTTTATATATAATAGGACTTTCCATAGAATATTTTATAAAACGAAGATTTTATAAAGGTTTAGAAGATACTTTAAATAACTTAGATGACAAATATTTAATTAGTGAGATTATAAAAGTACCAAGTTTTATGGAGGGTAAAATATTAAAAGACTTATTAGAACAAATTAATAAATCAATGGTTGAAAATGTAAACAGATATAAATATAAACAAGAAGATTATAAAGAATACATAGAATTATGGATTCATGAGATAAAAATACCAATAGCAGCGAGTAAAATGATAGTGGAAAATAACAAAAATGGAGTTACAAAAAGTATAGATGAAGAATTAGACAAAGTAGAAAACTACATAGAACAGGCTTTATATTATGCAAGGAGCAATACAGTAGAGAAAGATTACTATGTAAAAAAAGTTAATTTAAAAGACATTGTAAATGAGAGTATAAAGAAGAATAAAAATGTTTTAATACATGAAAAAATATCTGTCAATGTTCACGATTTGGAATTAGAAGTAAATACAGATAATAAGTGGGTAGTATTCATATTAAATCAAATTATTCAAAATAGTATAAAGTATAAAAAACAAGATAAAAATTTAGAGATTGAAATATATGCAAAACAAGGAAAAGAAAATGTGATACTTTATATTAAAGATAATGGAATAGGAATAAAAAAAGGAGAAATAACAAGAGCTTTTGAAAAAGGTTTTACAGGAACAAATGGAAGGTTAATAGGTAAAAAATCTACAGGAATCGGATTGTATCTATGTAAAAACCTATGCAATAAATTAGGAATAGCAATAGAGCTAAATTCAGTTGAAAATGAAGGAACAGAAATACGATTAGTATTTCCTAAAAGTAGTTATATAGATATAAAATAAAATTGCTATCTGGGTTATATTTACAGGATAGTTTTTTTATAAGAAAGAAACCTTACGAAAATGTAAGAATCGTGTAATGTAAATCGATAGGAACAAAGGCTAAAATGGAGTTATAATTAAGTTAGCTGTTCGAGAGAAGCGAGTTACAGATAACTTATGCAATCGAACGACAGTGAGATTGTAAACATGGAAAGGAGTTTTTTATTATGGAAAAAGTATTAGAAGTAAAAAACATAGAGAAATACTATGGAAACAAATCAAATCTAACCAAAGCAATAGACAACATTAGTTTTACAGTAGAAAAGGGAGAATTTGTTGGAATTATGGGTGCGAGTGGATCAGGAAAAAGTACACTCTTAAATGTAATCTCAACAATAGACAGAGTAACAGCAGGACATATTATAGTTAATGGTGAGGATATTACAAAACTAAAAGGAAACAAATTAAATAAGTTTAGGAGAGAAGAATTAGGTTTTATTTTTCAAGACTTTAATTTATTAGATACTCTTACAGCTTATGAAAATATAGCTTTAGCACTAACAATTCAAAAAGTAAATGCAAGAGAAATTGATAAAAGGGTAAATGCAATTGCAGAAAAGTTAGGAATTAAAGAGATTCTTAAAAAATATCCTTATCAAGTATCTGGAGGACAAAAACAAAGGATTGCATCAGCAAGAGCAATTATAACAAACCCTAAATTAGTATTAGCAGATGAGCCAACAGGGGCATTAGATTCAAAATCAGCTAGACAATTACTAGAAAACTTTGAATTTTTAAATCAAAAAATGAGTGCTACTATTTTAATGGTTACACATGATGCCTTTACAGCTTCTTATGCAAATAGAATTTTATTTATTAAAGATGGAAAAATCTTTAATGAAATAATCAAAGGTAATGACACAAGAAAACAATTCTTTGAAAAGATAATTGAGGTGCAAACACTTCTTGGAGGTGATCTGAACGATGTTATTTAAGTTATCTTGGAATAATATGAAAAAAAGTATAAAAGACTATGCTATATATTTTTTAACATTAGTATTAGGCGTAGCAATTTTTTATATGTTCAATTCAATAGACAGTCAACAAGCTATGCTACAGGTATCACAATCACAAAGAGAAATAATAAAAATGATGATTTCGATGCTTGGTTTTGTATCAGTATTTGTAGCAGTTATATTAGGATTGCTAATTGTATATGCTAATAATTTCTTAATTAACCGAAGGAAAAAAGAATTTGCAATTTATATGTCTCTTGGAATGGGAAGAAGACAAATATCAAAAATTATACTAATGGAAACAATATTTGTTGGAATCATTTCACTTGTCATAGGAATAGTTGTAGGTGTATTTGCATCACAATTTATGTCTGTATTAGTTGCAAAAATGTTTGAAGCAGATATGAGTGAATTTCAGTTTGTATTTTCTAGGGATGCTTGTATAAAAACTTGCATTTATTTTGCAGTAATGTATGTGCTAGTTATGATCTTTAATACATTTACTGTTTCAAAATATAAACTAATCAATTTATTAAATGCACAAAAGAAAAATGAAAAAGTAAAAATAAAGAATCCATTTCTTTGCATATTAGTATTTATTGTTGCAGGTGCAATGTTAGGTTATGCTTATTGGAAAGTAACAGCGGATAGCAGTAGTTTAAATACATTTGATAAACTATTACCACCAATACTTATGGGAATAGTTAGTACAATATTAATTTTCTGGTCTTTATCAGGTTTTATTATACAAATTGTTCAAAAAATGAAAAATACATATTTAAAAGGTACAAATATGTTTGTATTAAGGCAAATTAACAATAAAATCAACACAATGGTAGTAAGTATGAGTGTTATATGTTTAATGTTATTTATGACAATATCAATACTTTCTTCAAGTTTATCGTTGAGAAATACAATGGGAAGAGAATTAGTAGAAATGACACCAGTAGATGTAAATTTATATAAAATAGCGAATTTACCAGAAAGATCTGTTAATAAATATGGTAAAGAAACAATATATACAGAAGAGCAAAGGAAAGATTCAAAAATTCCATTAGCAGATACATTAAAAAGCAATGGACTAGATATGAATGTATTAAAAGATATGGTAGAAATACCAATCTATACATGCAATAATTTAACATGGAGTGATTTTTTAGAAGATAAGTTAGAACAGTTAAAAGCGAAATTTCCTATGCTTGCATATGATACAGCAGAAGAAATTGTAAAAATATCTGATTATAATAAAATAGCAAAATTATATGGAATAGATGAGTATGAACTAAATGATAATGAATATATTATGATTTGTGATTTTGCGAGTATGAAAGAAGTAAGAAATGAAGTATTAGTAGATGGAAACAATCCTTTAATAATCGCAGGAAAAGAATACAAATCAAAATATAATGAGTGCAAAAGTGGATTTATAGTAATGTCAACAAGTCATACAAATACAGGAATAATAGTTGTCCCAGATAATTGTCCTTTAACAGATGATATGAAAGAAATACACTTTTTAGCAGCAAATTATAATGATGACACAGAAGAAGGAAAGAAAAAGATTGAAGAATTATTTTCAAAAAATGATTCAGCATTTATACAGAATTTAGACAAAAAAGGATTAGAGATAGAAGGACTTACTAAAACAAGAATTATGGAAGGAAGTATAGGAATAGCAACAATAGTAACATTTATTGCAATTTATTTAGGAGTAATATTCCTAATTGCAAGTTCAGCTATCCTAGCATTAAAACATCTAACAGACAGTTCAGATAATAAACAAAGATATACTATTTTAAAAAAAATTGGTTGCGATGAAAAAATGATAAACAAATCTTTATTTAGACAAATAGGAATATTCTTTGGAGTTCCATTACTTCTAGCAGTTATACATTCTATATTTGGAATACAATTTGCAGTAAAAATGATGTCAGGTTTAGCAAGTGAAAAGGACTTATTGCCATCAGCTATTGCCACAATAGTTATTATCGGAGTAATATATGGAGCATATTTCTTGGCTACATACTTTGGTAGTAAAAATATTATTAAGGAGGAATAGATATGTTTGGAATCTTTAAAATGATATTTTTAGGTATCATAACTCTGGTAATAATATTATGGATTACAATTTTTAATATAGGAATAGGAGAAAATCCAAAAGATAAAATTATAAACACTTATGATTCATTTATTCAAAGTTTTGATACAGCAGGTTTAACAAGTAATTGGAAATTAAAAGGCAAAAGAAAATATGGAGTAGATAACCTAAAAATATAAATTGGGATGGAGTAATTCAATCAATAAAAGATTTTTGGTTGCCAATATTAGGAGTTGGTGGAATAATAGTCATAGTAGTAATTATTGCAGTAATTTATAAAAAATGGAAAGAAAAGAATAAATAAAAGTAGCAAAAGAGGTGGTAAAGATGAAGAAGTTTCTAAAAATAGTATTTTTGTTAATATTAATAATAACAAGCATAGCATTGCTATTTATTGGAAATGGTTATAAAATGTATAAGAAAGCAATAGAAGAAATAAGTATAGAAGATAAAATAAAAGAAATAAAAAGCAAAGAAAACTATACAAAAATTTCAGACTTACCACAAACTTATATCAATGCAGTATTATCAGTAGAAGATCATAGATTTTATAAGCACTTTGGAATAGATTTAATTGCAATATTATACTGTAAGGGAAGCAAGTTTAGGGTATTTTGGAAAAGAACCAAATCAGATGACAGATTATGAAGCGATTATGCTTGCAGGAATACCAAATGCACCATCAGTATATACACCAACAAAAAATCCAGAATTAGCAAAACAAAGACAAAAACAAGTAATAAATAAAATGATAGAGTATAAATATCTTACACAAAGTGAAGCAAATAAAATATTAAAACAGGAATAATAGAAGTGCTAATTGTAGAACAAGCAATTAGCACAAACATTTCCTTTTATTTTCAAGGAGAACTACTTTTGAAAAGTAGTTCTCCTAAGATTATTTTATATGTATTATATGATTCTTGTTATATTACCAAAACTAAACCTAAAAAATGAATATGTATTAATGATATTGTATGCTAAACGAAGTCATTTATATTTAGAAATAAATTGTGGACGAAATAAAACGATATATAGCAGACTTAGTAAAATTAAGTACAAAAAGAGAAATGAATAGATATATAGACTATTCTAAAGAGTTTGAAGAACTACTAACTACAGTAGCCCTCAAATATATAAAATGTAACTGGCAATTTATGGAAGAGAATTATTTTACCCTGATTTATTTGTAAAAAGGCTACACAAATAGAAAATAATGTGATACAATAAAGAACGAAAATTATAAGATAAAGGATTTAAAGCCTTGAAATATACGGAAAATTAAAAGGAGGAGAAAGATATGAGCCGGACACAGTAAGTGGCATAACATACAAGCCAAAAAAGGAAAAGCTGATGCAGCAAGAGGAAAAATATTTACAAAATTAGGAAGAGAATTATTAATAGCAGTAAAAGAAGGAGGAGCTGACCCAGCAGGTAACTCAAAATTAAAAGCAGTTATAGCAAAATGTAAAGCAGCAAATATGCCAAATGATACAATAAATAATGCAATAAAAAAAGCTTCAACAAGTAATGAAAACTATGAAGAGATAGTGTATGAAGGATATGGTCCAAATGGAGTAGCTGTTATAGTAGAAGCCTCAACAGATAATAAAAATAGAACAGCAGCTGATGTAAGACATGTATTTGATAAAGCTGGTGGAAACTTAGGAACAAGTGGATGTGTATCATACATGTTTAATAAAAAAGGAGTAATAATTATAGAAAAAGCTTCAACAGAAATGTCAGAAGACGATATAATGATGATAGCTTTAGATTCAGGAGCAGAAGACTTTATATCAGAAGAAGAAATATATCAGATAACAACTACCCCTTCTGATTTTACTCAAGTAAGTGAAAAATTAGAGGAAACTGGATTAGAATTTTTAGAAGCAGAAATCCAAATGCTTCCAACTACAACAGTTCAATTAGATGAAAAAGCTCAAGAAAAAATGGAAAGGTTAATAGAAAAATTAGAAGAACTTGATGATGTCGCAAACATTTATCATAATTGGGAAGAATAAAATGAATGAAATACCAGTAAAGAAAAATAAAGAATACATAGTAGATATAATAGACAATGGATTTGAAGGTGAAGGAATTGCTAAAATTGATAATTTCACTATTTTTGTACCAGAAACAATTATAGGAGAAAAAGTGAAAATTCTAATAGTAAAAGTCTTATCATCACATGCTTTTGGAAAAAGAATAGAAATAATACAAACGTCAAAAACTAGACAAAAAGAAGATTGTGCTACATATTCAAAATGTGGAGGTTGTAATTTAAGACATATAAAATACTTGGATACTCTAAAAATAAAACAAAATTCTGTACAGTCATTAGTAAATAAAACATTAAAAAACAAGTTAGAAGTAAAACCTACAATTGGCATGGAAAATCCATATCATTATAGAAATAAAGCACAATATCCATTAGGAATAAATAAAGAAAATGAACCAATTGCAGGTGTCTTTGCAAAAAGAAGCCATAATATAATAGAAATTAAAAACTGTTTAATACAAAATCCTATTTCAGAAGAAATAACAAAGTTTATATTGGAATTTATAAAAGAAAATAAAATTTCAATTTACAATGAAAAAACAAGAAAAGGTCTATTTAGACATATTGTTATAAAAGTTGGAATAAAAACAAATGAAATAATGTGTATATTAGTAATAAATGGTATTAATATACCAGAAGAAAGCAAATTAATTCAAAAATTAATACATAAATATCCTAATATAAAAACAATAGTAAAAAACATAAATACAAAAAATACTAATGTTATTTTAGGAAATCAAAATATTAATTTATATGGAGATGGATATATAAAAGATATTTTAGGAGATTACACATTTAAAATTTCACCACTTTCATTTTATCAGGTAAATCCTATTCAAGCTGAAAAGTTATATAATTTAAGTATTAAATCAGCTAAAATTACTAAAAATGATGTGGTTTTTGATTTGTATTGTGGAATTGGTACAATTTCTTTATTTATGGCAAAATTTGCGAAAAAGGTCTATGGGGTTGAAATTGTAGAACAAGCAATTCAAGCTGCAAAAGAAAATGCTAAATTGAATAATATAAATAATGTAGAATTTATAGCAGGTGATACTGAATATATTTTAGATAATTTTATTAATATTAAAAATATTATTCCAAGTTTCATTATGCTTGATCCTCCTAGAAAAGGACTTGACAATAAGTCTATTGAAAATATTTTAAAAATCAAGCCTAATAGAATGGTCTATATTAGTTGTAATCCTGCTACTTTGGTTAGAGATTTAGCAAAATTTGAGGATTTTTATAATATTAAAGAAATCCAACCAGTTGATATGTTTCCATTTACAAGCCATGTAGAGTGTATAGCGGTGCTATGTTTAAAAGAAACCACAGACCTATTGAAATAAAAGGATTTAATCAAATATTATAAAAGTAAAAAAATCATAAAAAATGCAAAAAAATCATAAAAAAATTATCAAAAAAATAGGGGAAAAGACAACCTAGTATGAGGAAACATGATAAAGAAAAAACAAAAAAATTGAAAAAATGATTGGTACTGTAAGGAAATAAGGCACATATATTCCTAGTACCTATACGAAGATATAAGTATGTTGTCTGTGAACAAATTAAATTCATTGAAATACCAATAAAAACAAGCATTTTTTAACTATCACATGTTCACCATACACATACAAGTAAAAAAATAATAAGAGGGACAATTCTAACTAATAAAGTGTTACGATTTAGAGTACACTTTATTTTTTA
>CAOSZT010000038.1 GCA_948528155.1 uncultured Clostridia bacterium
ATTATAATATTTTTAATTTGGTTATATTTTTTATTTTTATGGATATAATTTTATTAAATTAATAAAGGAAGTGATTTTATGGATTTAAAAAGAATTCATTCTATTTTAGATAATAAAGAAAAATGTGATGTTTTTTATGAGGATAGACCTGTTTGGATTCAAGGTATTGATGCTTCTAATATTGTGGCAAAAGTTGGGTTTGTTGATAATTTTGAAGAAAAGGATGTTTTTGTTGAGGATTTGTATGAAAGAAATTTGTTTAATTAATTAGTTATTTCATTTATTTAAAAATTTTTAATATATAACCCAGCAGTAATAGTACCTGCTGGGTTTTTAACACATTAATTCATCATAAATTCATAAATCAGTTTATCCATCTGAGCTTTGGCCTCTTCAGCATTTGCACATGTTATTGCTAACTTTTGATTTTCGCCTTTACTTATTAGTATTATGTTGTCATTTTCTTGGTCAATATTTATTGAAAACATTAACGTGTCCTCCTTTTTACAATTTTTATAATGTTATTTTAACATATTTATGTAAAATTGTCTATTAAAATTCTATTTTTTCAGAAATCCAATTTTCCAGTTCCTCAATTTTAATTCTAATCTGTTCCATACTATCTCTATCTCTAACAGTAACACATCCATCTTCTAATGTGTCAAAATCTACAGTAACACAAAAAGGTGTACCAATTTCATCTTCTCTTCTATAACGTTTTCCTATACTACCTGCCTCATCATAATCACACATAAACTTTTTAGAAAGCATTGTATATATTTCTTGTGATTTTTCTGATAATTTTTTAGATAAAGGAAGAACTGCAACTTTATATGGTGCTAAAGCTGGGTGTAAATGTAAAACAACTCTTGTTTCACCTTCAGCAATTTCTTGTTCTTCATAACTATTACATAAAAATGCTAAAACAACTCTATCTGCTCCTAATGATGGTTCAATTACATATGGTACATACTTTTCATTTGTTTCTGGGTCTTGATAAGATAAGTCTTGTTTTGAGTGATTTATATGTTGTGTTAAATCATAGTCAGTTCTATCTGCAATACCCCACAATTCTCCCCAGCCAAATGGGAATGCAAATTCAATATCAGTTGTTGCTTTACTGTAAAATACTAGTTCTTCTGCTGAATGATCACGTAATCGTATATTTTCCTTTTTCATTCCTAAATTTAATAAAAAGTTTTCACAATAATCTTTCCAATATTTATGCCATTCTAAATCTGTACCTGGCTTACAGAAAAATTCAAGTTCCATTTGTTCAAACTCTCTTGTTCTAAAAGTAAAGTTTCCTGGTGTTATTTCATTTCTAAATGCTTTACCAATTTGTGCAATACCCATTGGCATTTTTTTTCTTGATGTTCTTAAAACACTTTTAAAATCTACAAATATACCTTGTGCTGTTTCTGGTCTTAAATATACTGTTGATGTTGTATCTTCTGTAACTCCTTGAAATGTTTTAAACATCAAATTAAATTTTCTTATGTCTGTAAAATTTGTTTTTCCACAAGATGGACATGGTATTTTATTTGTTGTTATAAAATCTATTAATTGTGTGTCAGTCATACCATCTGCAATCATATCTTTTTGATTATTATGTGCCCATTCTTCAATTAATTTATCTGCTCTATGTCTTGTTTTACACTCTTTACAATCTATAAGTGGATCTGAAAAACCACCTATATGGCCTGATGCTACCCAAGTTTCTGGATTCATTAATATTGCAGCATCTAAGCCTACTATATTTGGTTGTTCTTGTATAAACTTTTTCCTCCAAGCTGATTTTACATTGTTTTTTAGTTCATTACCTAAAGGACCATAGTCCCAAGTATTTGCTAACCCTCCATAAATTTCTGAACCTGGATATATAAATCCTCTGTTTTTGCATAATGCAACTAATGTTTCCATTGATTTTAACATAAAAATCCTCCTTTTTATATTTTTTTAATAAAATTAATATCATTTTTATAAAATATTCTATTTTTCATATTTTGAACAAAAAAACTCTCGCTCTAGCCATATAGCTAGGGACGAAAGTTTATTCCGCGTTTCCACCCTAATTCTTAAAACTTTTTGTATTTTTCTTTATTAATACTTCTGTTTTAAGCACCTTAGTTTTATTACTCCAAAGCTCCCCATACTTTTTTATTACAAGTTTTCCACCAACACTTGCTCTCTATTAATAAATTTTAAGTATTTTTTCTTTTTCATCGTAATCTATTTAATTAACTTTTTGAAAAATTCTTCAATATGGCAGGGGTAGAAGGATTCGAACCCTCACAGGCGGTTTTGGAGACCGATGTGCTACCATTGACACTATACCCCTATTTAAATGACTTTTTCAAAAGTCATTTACTATATTAACACAATTTTATTTTTTTTACAAGTATTATATTAAAATTTTGTAATTAATTTTTTACTGTATAATGGTTTGCAAAAAATGTTATTATTCAGTACCAAATATTTTTACAGGTATACATCTTGAATCATCATTTCCAGATGTCATACTTGATTTTCCAGGACCAAATTTTAATCCTTGTTCAACAACTGTTACTAGTCTACCTATATTATAAATAGATGTACCACTAGGATTACTTTGCCATGTGAATGACACATCAAAATATGCGTCTAATTCTACTACAGGTATTTCTATATATTTATATTGTTTATCTTCTGCCCAGGCTTTGAATAAGATTTTTATACTATTATATTGTGTAATATTTGATATATTTATTACTTGTGTTTCAAAATTTTCATTTGGTTGACTATTTGTCCATAATAAATTTTCACTATTTGTATTTCTTGAAAAACTAATATATTTTTCTATCTCATTACTATAATTTGAAATCTGCCCTTCTTCTTCATTTTGAGTATTATTATATTTTTCTTTTGCTTCTTTTACCTTTTCAAAAATTCCATTTCCTGTTAACTGTGTTATTGTTATTCCTGCTAAAATTAATAGTACAATTATTGTAACAATTAGTGCTATCAATGTAATCCCTCTTGTATCTCTCATTCAATCTCTCCTCCTTTGTTTTGCTATTTTTCTACATTTATTCTCCCTCTTGATAAAACCTAATGAAAACTATGTGGTGGGTAACAAAAGGGTAACAAATTTTTTTAATGTATATATTAGATTCTTATCAAACATATACTAACCTTTCTTTTATTCTTTTCTTATTTTACTGCATTTTTATAATTTTTGTAAATCAGATTAACTTAAACGACCACTGCAACAGCAGTTTAGTAAAATACTAATTAGCAAGCCAATTAGCTATATCATATATTTGTATCCCTTCATACTGATAATCTTCATGTTTTGTCCTGGCAATTATTATCTTTGGGTAAGCATCTTTTATTTGTAATAATGGTTCAACTTCTCTTTTTAAAGTCTTATCATAACTTATATCATCTGATACTTGAATATACAATTTTTCATTCCTTTTCATTGCAACAAAATCTACTTCTTTGTTGTATAAAGTTCCTACATAAATTTCATAACCTCTTCGTAATAATTCCATAGCCACAATATTTTCATATACTCGTCCATAATTAATATTCTTTGTCCCCAATTTAGCAAATTTAAATGACTGGTCTACTAAATAGTATTTATCAATTGAAGATAAATATTTTTTACCTTGAATATCATATCTTCTTACTTTATAAAAAGCAAATGCATCGCATAAATAATTAATATATGAAGCTATTGTTTTATCATTTGCATTTATATTATTCTCATTTAATTTATTAGCAATATTTCTATATGATGTTAAATTTGAAATATTATCCATCATAAATTCAGTAAGACTATTCATTAGTCCAATATTTTGTATCTTATATTTTTGTCTAATATCTCTTACTATCAAAGCATTATAAACATCATTTATATAATTGTATCTTTTTTTAATATCATCATACTCATATGAGCCAGATAATCCACCTTCAAAAACATATTTATCAAATGCTTCTTCAATATTATTATTTTTAAAGTAAGTTAAATATTCTTTAAAAGAAAATGGATAAATTTGTAATTCATAAGTTCTACCAGTAAATAAAGTAGCTAAATCACTACTTAATAAAAATGCATTTGAACCTGTTATATATATATCATATTTTTCTTCCGCATGTAAGCTATTTATTGTTCTTTCAAACTCTTTACACATTTGAACTTCATCTATTACTACAAAATTTCTTTTTCCTTCAATGTAGTTTGATTCTATATAATTATTTAAAGATAAATAATCTCTTAGTTTATCAAATTTAACTAGATTAAAGTTTATATTAATTATATTTACATTTTTTATATTCTCTTTAATATAATTTCTAAACATTTCTAATAATTTTGATTTTCCGCTACGTCTTACACCTGTTATAACTTTTATATCAGGTGTTCCAACCAAATCAATTAATTCTTTCAAGTAATTTCTTTCTATTATTTTCATATAAAGTCACCTCGAAATTATTATAGTACTTATTTCGCAAAAAGTAAATATTTTTAATTTTGCGAAATATTAACTTATATTATTGTATTCACTTTATTTTATTATATACTTTTAATTTCGAATTTTACAAAATTGAGTATAATATCTCTTTATCATATAAAATAATCTCCTTTACAACTTACTATCTTATGTTTCGATTATAACATAAAGAATTTGTATTTTTTATTCTAAATAGTTAACTAATAGTTTATTTGAATCTCTCTTTTGAGAGTATTTCTCAACCTTTAAATAATTTTTGCGATAAATATCAACATTATTCCCACTATTCATAATTTTTGTTATATATGAATTATTAAAAAACAATACTTCTTCAATTTTATTTTGATCACCTATTACATCAATTACATAAGGACTGTTAATCGGAATACTGTTCAAAAGTACAAATTTGTTACTTATATCCATAATATCAGTCATATTAGTAATTCTTTCATTATTTATAGAAATTGCTCTGACTTCAGCAGAATTCAAATCATTAATAATTTGTAAAAAACTTAATGCTGTTAATTTTGCAGAATTTTCATGTATTACAATTTCTATTCCTTTACCAAACATATCTGTTTTACCAGTTAATTGATTTGATTCAAATAATTTTTCTAAGTTTGACCTTTTATTTTTAAAGCCATATAATTCTTTTTTATTTGTTTTTAATATACTAATATTTTCTTTTTTCTCAATATTAACTATTAAGCCATCTTTTTTTAATAATTCTAAATATCCTTTATTTCTAGTAATTGCACCATATATTACTTCATTATTTCCTATTGCCTTAATTGTAAAGGGATTTCCAATTTTTACTCCATCTATTAAAATAACAGCACCATCACAATACATATATGTTGAATTGACTATTCTCTGTTCATTTATAGAAATTGCTTGACTTCCTGAATTTTTTAATTCATCTATTAGAATTATTAAATCTTCTTGATGTATTAAATCTTTTCCATCTAATATATTTATAATTATACCTTCACCAGTTACATCAGTAGTTCCTAATATTTTTTCATTTTCTTGTAGTTGTTCTTCTAAGTTTATTTGATGTGTACAGATTTTATAGATAATTTCAAATTTTCCCAATAAAACATAATAATACTTCAATAACAAAATTATTAATAGTAAAACTATAAATACAAAAAGTATTAATTTTATTAAAGTTAAACCTTTTTCTTTTTCTTTCATCTTTTTATCCTTTGCACATATATACTTAAATACTATTTTCTAATGTTAATTCCTTTATTTTCTAAATCTTTAATTATATTTTCTAAAATGTCATTAATTTCTTCTTCTGTTAAAGTTCTATCATTAGCTCCAAAAGTTAATGAATATGCAATACTTCTCATATTTTCTTCAATGTTATTTCCCTCATAAACGTCAAAAACATTAATATCTATAAGTAATTTACCAGCTTTTTTCTTAATTAAATCTTCAACTTCTTTTGAAGTTAAGTCTTTGCTAACTAAAACGGCAATATCTTTTTTTATATTAGGAAACTTAGAAATCTCTTTAAATTTCATTTTTCCAACTCTTTTATCAAGCAACTTATCTAAATTAATTTCCATTACAAATATAGGCTCTTTTTCAACAGATGGATGTATTCTTCCAATAATTCCAACAATGTCATTATTTACTGAAATTTCAGCTGTTTGACCTGGATGGAAATCTGCTGGTATTTGTTTTGGTAATATAAAACTATATCTATTTTCATATCCCAAATAATCCAATAATTCTTCTGTTACACCTTTTATATCATAAAAATCAACTTTTTTGTTATGTCCTATTCCAATATAATATTCACCTGACATTAATACACAAATTTTCTGGTTTTCACCATAATTTTTACCTTTTTTCCAAAATCCTTTTCCTATTTCAAATAAACAAACATCTTTATTTTCTCTTGCTTTATTATATTGATAAATTTTATATAATGATGGAATTATACTATATCTTAAAGTGTTTCTTTCTTCTGTTATAGGGTCTAATAACTTAAGTTCTTCAAATTCATCATTTGTAAATTTATGAACTTCTTTGTCATTAATTAAAATATATGACAAAGTTTCGTTTAGTCCCATATTTGACATCTTTGCTTTTATTTTTCTTATTGTTTTATCTATATGTCCCATTTTCATTGGAACTACTGGTAATTTTCCTTGTATATTATCAACTCCATAAATTCTTCCAACTTCTTCTATTAAATCTGCTCTTATTGAAATGTCTTTTCTTCTTGTTGGAACTGTTACAATTACTGAATTTTCTTTTTCTTCTGTTTTAAATTCTAACTTTCTAAAAACTTCAATTATATCTTGTTTTGATATATTTGTTCCAAGTACATCATTTATTTCCTTATATGAAATCTCTATTACTTTTTCATTATTTTCTGTAACATCATATTTAACAATTCCTGTAACAATCTCTGCATTAGCATATTTTTGCAATAGTGTACATGCTCTTTCTATTGCCATATATGTTCTAGCTGGATCTAGTCCTTTTTCAAATCTATTACTTGCTTCACTTCTTATAATTTTGTTTGATGTCATTCTAACTTTTACAGGATCAAAAATTGCAGCTTCAATTATTATATTTTTTGTAGTTTCTTCTACTTCTGTATCTAGTCCTCCCATAACACCTGCTAAGCCTATTGGATTTTTGCCATTTGTAATTACTATATCATTTTGAGTTAATTTTCTCTCAATATTATCTAGTGTTGTTAGTTTTTCTTCTTTTTCTGCTTGACGTACAACTATTTTGTTTCCTAAACTATCTGCATCATAAAAATGTAAAGGTTGACCTAATTCTAACATTACATAGTTACTTATATCTACTACATTATTAATAGGTCTTATGCCTGAAGCTATCAATCTATTTTTTATAAAATTAGGACTTTCTTTTATTGTAACATTTTTGGCTTTTTTAGCTAAAAACAATTTACAACTATCTGTGTTTATATCTACAGAAAATTCTTTATTAATTTCTTCTCCAATTTCTTTATAATCAATTTTAACAGGTTTTACAGTTTTATCATAAATTGCACCTAATTCATATGCCATGCCTAAAATACTTAACAAATCTCCTCTATTTGCTGTTAATTCAAAATCAATAACACTATCATCTAATTCCATATATTTTATAGGATCTTCTCCTACTGGTGCCTCTTGTGGCAATTCATGTATTCCATTTTTGTCAGCTTCTGACAGGAATTTTTTATCAATTCCAATTTCATATAAAGCACATAGCATTCCATTAGATTCTTGACCTCTAATCATGCCTTTTTTTATTTTAAAGTCTCCTGGCAATTCTGCACCAACTTGTGCTACAATAACTTTTATGCCTTTTCTAGCATTTGGAGCACCACAGACAATATCAAGCGTTTCTTTCCCTATATCAACCTTACATAAATGCAAATGGTCTGAATCTGGGTGCTTTTCGCATTCTTTTATTTCTCCTATTATCAATTTTGTTGCATTTATTAGTTTTTCTGCTGAGTCATACTCATTTCCTGCTTTTGTCATTTTTTCTGCTAAGTCTTGAACTTCTATGTTATTTTCTAATTCTATATATTCTTTTACAAAATTTAAACTTAATTTCATTTTTCTCACTCCTCATCTTTTCTATCAAATTGATTTAAAAATCTTACATCATTAGTGTATAAATATCTCATATCAGTAATTCCATATCTAAACATAGCTAATCTGTCTATACCAGTACCAAAAGCAAAGCCTCCAAACTGTTCAGGGTCATAGCCATTCATTTTTAAAACATTAGGGTGAACAATACCAGCACCTAAAACTTCTATCCAACCAGTCTGTTTACACAAATTACAACCTTTGCCACCACATTTAAAACAAGTGATATCAACCTCATATGATGGTTCTGTAAAAGGGAAATAACTTGGTCTAAAACGTAAATCTAAATTTGCTCCTATAATTTTTTTAACAAAAACTTCTAATGTTCCTTTCAAATCTGCTAATGATACATTTCTTTCCTTTTTATCTATAACTAGTCCTTCAATTTGATTAAATTGGTGAGAATGTGTTGCATCGTCTTCCCTTCTATAAGTTTTTCCTGTTGTAATCATTCTAATAGGTGTCTTTTCAGTATTTGCAATCATTGTTCTAGCTTGAACAGATGAAGTTTGTGTTCTTAGTAAATATTCTTCTGTTATATAAAAGCTATCTTGCATGTCTCTAGCAGGATGTCCTTTTGGTAGATTTAATCTTTCAAAACAAAATTCGTCTGTTTCTAGTTCTGGTCCAGTTACAACATCATATCCCATAGATACAAATAAATCTTCTATATCTTCTATAATTCTATTAACAGGATGTAAACTTCCTCTTTTCATTTTTGTACTTGGAAGAGTAATGTCAATTTTTTCTTCTTTTAATTTTTTATTTAATTCTTCTTGTTTAAAACCATCTTCTTTTTCTTGTATTAATTTTTCCAATTCATCTCTTACGTCATTTACTAAACTTCCTATAATAGGTCTTTCTTCTGGAGATAATCCACCCATACCTCTTAATACTGTTGTTAATTCACCTTTTTTACCTAAATATTTTATTTTTAGGTCATTTAAAGATTTTAAATCTTCTGCTTTTTTTATTTCTTCTATTGATTTTTGTTTAATTTTTATAATTTCCTCTTTCATTTTAAATTTTCCTCCTTTTAAGTTAGTTGTTCAAGCTCTGCTTGTTATAAATGACTTATTCAAAATTTTGTCAAAAGTTTTGTATTACTTAATTAAAACGTTCCTTTTGGACCTCAAAAAGCCAATTTGCCCTATTTTTTAGGACGAATTGGCTTTTTCCGTGGTACCACCTAATTTTATTAGTTTTTGTATTTTACTAATCTCTTTATAGTTTTAACGGTGCAACCGCTTCTTTCTACTGATGTTTTTCATTTTCAAAAGAAGTCCTAAAAAGTGAATTTTCTATATATTTTTATTTGAATATATCTCAGCACTTGTATATTCTCTCTGTAAATATTTTTAATATATATACTTTTCTTTTTAATTGGATTT
This sequence comes from uncultured Clostridia bacterium, assembly GCA_948528155.1. Classification (GTDB taxonomy): domain Bacteria; phylum Bacillota; class Clostridia; order TANB77; family CAG-508; genus CAG-269. Next base: position 9,526 of record CAOSZT010000038.1, read on the forward strand.
TTAATTTTTAATTAATTTTATATTTTATCTTCTTCTGTTAACTCATAGTTGTTATCAATGCTGTTTATTGTATTATTTAATAATCCTCCTGAAAATTCATTAATTATTTCATATAGTTTAGTATGTGTAAATTTCTCTAGCATTTTCATACTTTCTTCTTCTGTTAGTTCTTCTATTTTCATAGTATTATTATTGTCAAATTGTTCCATTTCTTCATTTAATGTACAACTAATATCAAGATTTAATGTTGCTTTTCCTAAATCTGGTATATTTAGTTCTATTACACAATTGCTTTCTGAATCACTTATACTTTTTATGTTTGCTTTTATTATTGTTTCATTTTTATTTACATCAATTAATAGTATTTCGTAATTATTTTTGTCTATTGGGTTGATTTCTAATTTTATTTTTTCATATTCATCTTCTATTTCTAGGTCCATTTTTACAACTTTTTGTGTTATTCCTGTTGTATATATTGAAAATCTAACATTTAAGTCTTTATATGAATATTTTTCACTTTCTAGATTTTCAATAAGTTGTTCAAATGTTTTTTCTATGTCGTTAGGATTTTTATAACAATTTATATATTCTTGATTGTCTTTTAAATTTGTAAGTATTGTTATAAGTTCTTCACTTAATTGTTCATATGTCATAGAAATTATGTTTCTACTTGTTTTTACTTTTTTATCTTTTATTGTTATTTCTTCTTTTTCTTTACTACAATATTCTGTTTTTATGACTTTTTTTAGTTCTTCTTTCATAATGTTAATTGCTTTTTCTGAATTTTCTTTGTCTTCATTTGTATATGTAATTTCAAATATTTCAGTTAAACTTTTTGAAGTTTCTTCATCCATGTCTATTTCTAGATATTTATCAAATATTTCTTCTATGTTCATATACATTTTTTGTTTATCAACATCTGCATATAAATTTGCATTTATTAATCCATCATTTTCATAATTAGATTCTAATTTTACTAACATCTTTTTGTCTTCTCTGTCCATTTGTACATTTAATGCTATGTCAAGTGCATTTATTAAATCTACTATTTTTTTAGTTTGTTCATCATTATACTCTAAATCTACTTCTATATTTGCTCCTATTTTTGCATTTATTGTTTTATATTCTTCTTTTTGTGCTGTTTCTTGATATGATTTCATTGAACTGTCTATTAGTCTTTTATATATTTGTTCTGTATTTGTATATACCTTAAAATAATATATTGCTCCTATTGCAATTATTATTAATAGTATTACTGATATTAGTATTGCTACTAATCCTTTTCCTTTGTTATTTTTTGTTTGTTCTTCCATTTTTCTCCCCCTTTTTTATTTCTATTCCAAATATATCATAATGAATACTTTTTTTCAATATTTTTTTTAATTTATTTGTGTATATTTTTTTCAGTTACAGTTTGGTCAAATTTTAAATCTGTAGAGTAGCAGTTGGGAATGGAGAAAAATAATGAAAAAAGGTAGTTTATTGACTACCTTATAAATCTATTTTAAATAAATATTTGGATCAACTTGTAAAGAATCCTTTAAAATTTCAAAATGAAGATGAGGTTCATCAGCAATTTCAAAAGCTGCAGCATTTCCAACTGTTCCTAAAGATTGTCCTTTTTCTACTTTTTCTCCTTCAACAACAAATTCAGATGTTAATAAATTTGAATAAACTGTTTGGAAACCATTTGCATGTTCAACAATAATAGTTAAACCGTATCTTGGGTCATTTTTTATAGTTTTTACAGTACCTGCTTCTGCTGATTTTACTACTGTGGTCTTTTCTGCTTTTATATCAATTCCTGTATGTGTTGTCCATTCTTTTAGTGTTTCTGAATATATTAAACTTTCAATTGCAAAATCTTTAACAATATCACCTTCAACAGGTTTTGCAAAATTCAATTCTACTTTATTTTCTTCTTTTGGTTTTTCTTCTTCTTTGCTTACTTTACTATTTGTTTGGGTTGTTGTATTTGTTGGTGTTACTTTATTTGTAGTTAATACTTCATTATTTGTTTTTGCTGTATTGTTTTTTGAATCTGTTGTTTTATTTGTTGTTGTGTTTGTTTTATTATTTTCTTCTTTTACTTCTACTTGAAGTTCATTTACTTTTTTTCCAATTTCACTACTTGCACTTTCTGTGTCTTCTGTATAACCTGTATTGTTTAAAATATTTGATATTTGTTCACTTGTTAATGTTCCTTCATCTGCTCCATTATTTATGGTTTTAGTATATATCAAAATTCCAAATACTATAACTGCAAGAACTGCAACTCCTATTCCTGAATATTTTATAATTTTCATATTCAAATCATCAATTTGATTATTTCTTTTACGTACATCTCTTCTCATAAAATCCTCCTTAAAATTTATTTCTATTACAATTATTTCCGGATTTTATAAAAATATACATTTATTATTATAAAGAATTTACTTCTTTTATTTCTATTCCAGTATAAAAATGTTTTATAATATCTTCTGAGTTACTACCTTGTTTTGCCATAGCGTCAGCTCCTGTTTGACTCATACCAACACCATGTCCATATCCTTTTACAGAAAATTTATAATTATTTCCTTCTTTTGTAATTTCAAAGTTCGTAGATCTTAATCCTAATAAAGTTCTAGCTTCTACTCCTGAAATTTCATGATTGCCAAATTTAACTGTTTTTACTCGAGAACTTTCAGTATAATCTATAATTTTAATATCTTCTGTATTTGCAAAATCTATTACTATATCAGTATATTTTGCTTTTATTTTATTTAGTAATTCTTCTGGTGTGATTACAACTTCAGAATTATATTGTGTATATGTGTCTTCTCCAGAAGTCTGTACACTTTGCAAATACGGATATCCTGTTCCACCCCATACATTTACAGGTGTTTCTGTTTTTCCACCACTGTTTGAATGAAAAAATGCATTTATTGGTTGATTATTATATGTTACAATTTTTCCTTTTGTACTGTTTACACTATTACAAATTTTTTGCCAATTACTTTCTCTTTTGCTTTCTTCCCATCTAGCTAATCTATCTTCTTTTGAAATCCAAGCTTGACAACAAGTAGAATCGTCGCATATATCAGCATTATCATGTCTTTTGTTTAAACTTTTATAAATTGTATAAGTTCTAGCAACAATTGCTTGTGCTTTTAATGCTTCTAGTTCATAATCTGCTGGCATTTCTGCTGATACAACATTACATAAATAATCATCTATGTTTACTTGTTCTACATCTCCTGTTTTTTTATGTAATAATGCTATAGTTCCATATTTACTATAATTATATGTCTGTATTTGATTATTATTTTGATTATTACTTTGTTCTATATTATTTTCTTGAACATTTTCAATTATATTTTCTTGTACTTCAGATCCAGTAGAAACACTCCTTTTTGTTAACATTGCTGGAATTATGAAACATATTAAAATAAATGATAAAAAATAAATCAAAATTTTCTTCATTTTATACCTCCTTGACACATAAAAATAAAGCAAATATTAAAGTATAATTTGTTGCTGGTAAATCAGGCTGAAGTTAGTTTTCTTTTCATATTATTTAATATTCTTCGCTCTATCCTAGATACTTGAACTTGGCTTATTCCTAAAATTTTAGCAACTTGTGTTTGTGTTTTTTCTTTAAAAAATCTGAGTAAAATGATCTCTTTATCTCTATCTTCTAATTCATTTATTAACTGATTTACCACCATTTTATTTGTAATCATTTCTTCTTCATTTTTTCCTGTTGATATTTTTTCAAAGATTTTTAATTGTTTTCCATCTTTATTTTCTGAACTTACTGCACCATCTATTGATTCTATTGTATTTGTTGATTCCATTGCTATTATAACATCTTCTTTATTAACATTTAGTTCTTTACATATTTGTTCTATTGTGATTTCTTTGCCTGTTTTTATTAAATGGTGTTTTTTTAATTCATTTATTTTTACATTTAGTTCTTTTATACTTCTACTAACTTTTATTGGGCCATCATCTCTTATAAATCTTTTTATTTCTCCTAATATGTATGGTACTGAATATGTAGATAATTTTACTTCAAAGTTTGTGTCAAATCTTTTTATTGATTTTATAAATCCTATACAGCCTATTTGATATAAGTCTTCTACTTCATAACCTCTATTCATAAATCTTTTTACTATACTCCAAATAAGTCCGTTATTTTGTCTGATAAGTTTGTCCATTTCATACTTATCTCCTTGTTGAGCTTTTATTATTGAGTTAATATCATTTTCATACATACATACACCTCTTTTAATTTCTAAGTCCTCAAAAATTAGAGGTCTGATTTTTCAAGTATTTCATTTTCAGTTTCATTATTTTCTTGAGTATCTATTTTTTTTATACTTTTAACTAATGTTACCTTTGTTCCAAGTCCAACTATTGACTCAACTTTCATTGTATCCATAAAACTTTCCATTATTGTAAATCCCATTCCTGATCTTTCTAAATTTGGTTTTGTAGTATATAATGGTTCTTTGGCAATGTCTACATTTTCTATTCCTTTTCCATTATCTGAAATTTGTATGATTATTTGATTGCCTTTCAAATTTGCATTTATTTTTATAATTCCTTGCCTATTTTCATATGCATGAATTATACAATTAGTTACAGCTTCTGATACTGCTGTTTTTATGTCAGCTAATTCTTCTATTGTAGGATCTAATTGAGATGCAAATGCTGCAACTGTTATTCTTGCAAATGCTTCATTTGTTGCTTTACTTGCAAATTCTAGTTTCATTTCATTTTCAAATTGTTCTTTCATATTCTCCTCCTCCTAAATTTCTGTTACTGGTATCAATTTTAAAATACCACTCATTTCAAATATTTTTTTTACGTTTTGTGTTAAATTTGCTACTTCTAATTTTCCACCTAGCATATTTGCAAATTTATACCTTCCTATTATTAGACCTATTCCACTACTATCCATGAAAGTAACACTATCAAAATCAAATATAACTTTTCTAGGCATATATCTTTCGATTTCATAATCTGCTTTCCTCCTTATCTTTTGTACATTACAGTCATCAATTTCATCTTTGATTTTAAAAATTAATGTCTTGTCCTCTTCATTAAATTTTGTTTCCATCTTTTGTCCTCCCATTTTTTATTCTTTTGTATTATAGTCCTTTTCCCAGTTTTTTCCAAGAGTGAAAAAATAGAAGTTTTGTCGAATATTTAGAAGTTTTCGACAAGCTAAAAGGGAAATGGGGACGAGACAGAGGGGAGACAAAGGGGACGTTGCTAAGAGACAAAGGGGACGTTGCTAAAAATCCCTAAATGGCGGGAAAGGGGCTGTAAAAAAAGTCCATTAGAAAAATGAGATTTAAGTTATAATTTTAACTTAAATCTCATTTTTTATAATTTTATATCTTTTTATTAAATTATTTTTTA
>CAOSZT010000039.1 GCA_948528155.1 uncultured Clostridia bacterium
GGCTTCCAATATACATCGAAGCAATTTAAGTTCAAATTAGATCAAGCAGGAATGATACAATCTATGTCTAGAGTAGGAAAGTGTATTGATAATGGACCTATGGAAGGCTTTTGGGGAACGCTGAAAGCTGAATCCTTTTATGGGTTAAGATTTGATGATGAGCAAGCATTAAGAAGAAAAATCGAGGAGTATATATTTTTTTATAACAATTTTAGATTACAGACAAATTTAAACGAGGTCAGATATCATGCCAATTGTAATTTTATTTACTTTTAATTATTTTTTTATTCCGCGTCTACTTGACAAGGGTCAGTTCATAATTTAAGCCGTTTTTAAGTATATAAAATATGCATTTTATGGTTAGAAAGTTTTTTTATTATCAAAATGAAGTACTTATATTTTTCTATTACAACTTCATCTTATGTATTTAATTTTTTTCTTATATTTATGAAAGTTTCATTAATAGAGGTGATGCGATTGTTTTTCACATCTTCTTCAGCCTATTTTAAAACTTGAAGCCATTCTAATTGAAGGTGATCAAAATCGTCTTTTCCGATTTTATCTGCCTTTTGTATCTCGCTATTCACTTTCAAACTCACTCATTTCTTCATAGTCATCTATTGAGTTAGTATAGCCTCTTCTTAAATAATCTAGTCCACCATCTACAAAACAGCATCCACATTTACATTTCACAAAATTATGGCGACTCTTAGACTCAATAATATCACCACACAAATTACATTTGATTCTATTTCTTATTATTTTTTTCATCTAATCCTCCCATTTTTATTATCCAGTGTCCAGTTTTATCAGAACCAACACGCTCTATTAAGCCTTTTTCTTTTAAGGATTTAATAGTTCGTTCAATGGTTCTAGTAGTGACCTGGCATTGATTGGCAATACTCGCTGCAGTAACTGTGCTATCCTTTTGAATTGCAACAAGAACTTCTTGTTCTTTTTTTGTTAATTTTACACCGACATTTACACCGACATTTACACCGACATTTACATTGTCCATCTTAGTTTCATAATCCATATGGAGATATCTATTTTTTAATTCATGATTTTTATTTAACATTAAATTTTCAAAGAATAAAATTAAATATTTATTCGTCGAATGAATGCCTTTAGAAAAATCATTATAATTTGCACGAACTAAGGCATTTCTAAAATACCATGAATGATTAGCAAAAACTTCATTACCAACTTTAAAGCCTAATGTATTTAAATATTTAATCATAAAAATAGCTGTAGTTCTTGTGTTTCCTTCTCCAAAAGGATGAATTTGCCAGATATTAGATGTGAATTCTGCAATATGTTCAATAATTTTATCCAATGATAAATTTTTATAAGAAAAAGATTTTTCTGTTTTAAAGTCATATTCTAATATTTCATATATATTATTATAAGAAGAATATATGACTGTATCTCCATTTAATATCCATTCCCTTTTGGATATATTATAGTTCCTAATTTTACCAGCATGAGGGAGTATTCCTTCAAATAATCTTTTATGAATCGTGATTAATTCAGTAGGAGAAAACTGAAATGCTTTTTCTCCTAAAATTTTTGCGATACGAGCAGAAACTTTATCTGCCTCTTCTGTATCATTTTCTTCTGCCTTTCGATCGGTAAGTGTTTCATAATAGGTATTGATTCTAGTTTGAACAGAGTCAATATCAATTTTTCCTTCAATGTGATCTTTAGCAGTTTGAAGTAAATATTCAGATGGAAAAAGATGATCAACATCTTGTAAGCCTATGGCTGTTTTCCAAATTAAACTCTTCTCTTTTTGTATTGGTTCTCCTTGAATAATATATTCTGTTAGTTGTTTTTCAAAAATTTTATCCATCTGAATTCACTTCCTATCTATACAAATATTATACCATTTTTAAGCAAAATTGGAATAGAAACTAGTTGTTATATACAAGTGATTAACTTGTTATTTTAATAAATCTTCAATAGTACAATTTAATGCTTTTGCAAGCATTAAAAGAGTATCTCCTTGTGCCTTAGACAAATCATTTTGGCCTTGTTCATAAGATCTAATGGAACGAATATTTAAACCACTCAATATAGCAAGTTCTTCTTGAGTAAGGTTTCTTTCTTGATGAAGCGTTTTAAAAGTGTACTTGTTGAGGACAAAGTATTCTTTTTAAAAAAAGTTCTATAATCCAATGATATCTATAGGACAATAATATACTTCATCATTTATAGGAAATACCTTATTTGATGAATCAATTACTAACCCTGTATTTATTCTTTTTTTATATTTTTTGAGTATAGTAAATTTTTTTGTATGGCTTACAGGGTTTATGCCTTTTTTTATTTCAATAGGATAAATTGAATCAAAGGAATCAATAATTAAATCGACTTCATGTTGATCTTTATCTCGGTAATAATATATATCATCCACTTTTTTATAAGCATTATAGAAGGACTTAATTATTTCTGAAATGACATATGTTTCATAAAATGCTCCTGCAAATGCACTTTTCTCTAAAATATCAGCTGATGGTATACCGCATAAATAAGCACATAATCCTGTATCCATAAAATATAGTTTAGGAGTTTTAATAATTCTATCTGATATATTTGAAGCATAGGGTTGAATTACTTTAATAATACCAGAAGTTTCTAGAATAGAAATCCATCCTTTTACAGTTCTCGCATCAATACCAATACTTCTTGATATTTCTGTATAATCTATTTGACACGCTGTTCTTAAGGCTACATATTTCATAAAATTCATAAATGTTGTTTCTTTAGTTGCTGAAATAATTTGTTTGACATCTTTCTCTATATATGTAGTAATATATGATTTGAAAAACATATCTCTATTCAATTGTAAAGAAATGTATTCTGGCATACCGCCAACAAAAATATCTTCAAATATTTCTTTCCTAGATCTATAATTTCCATTTAGCAACTGTTCTTTGTCTCTTAGGTTATCAATGGATGGATTAAAATATGAAGATGATTTTCTTCCCTTAATCTCATTATAGGATAAGGAAGATAAATTAAAAACGCATGTTCTACCAGCTAATGATTCAGTAATTGCTTCTTGTAGTTCAAATTGATTTGAACCAGATAAAATGTATAAAAATTTTAGTGGTTCATTATTTGATAAAAACTTTTTTTTCATATTATCAATTTCGATTTTTATATATTCCAGTAACTGAGGTGCTTTTTGAATTTCATCAATTACTAAAGGAGATGAGTAATACTTAATAAACCCTTTAGGATCTCTTATCGCATAATCTCTTATTTCTATATCATCTAAGGTTACATATGATATTGTTGGAAATAGATGTTGAATCAAAGTTGACTTTCCTACTTGTCTTGAACCATATATAGTGATTGAGGCAAACTGCTTTGAAGCTTCAATTAGTTTATTTTCAATATTTCTTTTTATATACATATAAATCACGCTCCATTTATATTATATATTATAAGGAGTAAAAATACAACTATTTTTACATAGTGATGTTGTTTTAGTCGAATAAATTTCTAATGCTATGCTTAGTAAACCAAGATGCAAATTAAAAATATTTGATTTTATTTGATTTTAATTACTCAAAAAGCGGTCTATTTTCTTAGACCGCTTCCATTCTATATATACCTTTGTGTATAACTACACACCTTATTCTAAAAATTCGTTTTTTCATCACATATCTCAAAATTTAGAGTACCAACCGCAAAAATCACAGTAATTACACTATTCATAATGTGTCCACATACGAATAATTTTAATAGTTTTCTCTTTTTCATAAACTTGGTAAACCAATCGATGCTGCACATTGATTCTTCTTGAATATGTATTACTCACATTGATAAGTTTCTCATAGGAAGGTGGCATTAAAAAAGGATTAATTTCAATCAACTCTAAAAGAGCTCTAACTTTTTTTAATAAAACTGGATAAGATTTCACTTTTTCAAAGTCTTTAACAGCTTGTTTTGTAAAAACTATTTCCATTCTAATTTCTCACACTCTTCTAATGGTGTGCTTGCTCCTTCTATGATGCTTTCATACATTCCAGGTATACCTGCTAGATATAATGTTTCTAAAAGGGAATTATAGTCTTCTTCACTCAACATTATAACATTCCCATCTTTCGTATTAATATTAATTACATTATTGTATTTTATACAAGAAGATGCCAATTTAAATAATTCAGCTCTTGCAGATGTAATATTCGTATTTTGCATTACAGTCACCTCTTTCACGTACATTATAGCGTACATTTTATTATATGTCAATGCAAATAAAAATATTAATAAATATTATTTCCTAGCATAATTAAAATAACTCTTTATTAACTTCTATATTCATTCTCTTTTTGCCACTTATTTTTATACCCCAAAGGGTGTAAAATAATAATATAAATCTATTTTTAAAACAATTTGCATAAATACAAAGTTAAAAAACGTCTTACCAAAGAATTTAAAAATGGTAAGGCGTTTATGCTAAATATAAAATTTATTCTTTATCTTTTAGAAATATGCATCAGAAGCTTTCCACAGTTTAAATTGATATATTGACACACAACTTTTTAGCATTGCACCCTTCTTTCTTTCAACAATCCCTTATTAATCGTTACTTTTTAATATCTAAATTTTCAATAGGTGTTAAAGCCTCTTTAAACTATATATGTGATACCATTGGCATTAATTGTCTAAAATTATTCCTCTAAATCTTCAACCCCTTCATTAATTGAAAATTAACCTTTAACATATAATTAGATACAAATTAATTTCATTATTATCCAACTAATTATAAAAATATTTTACATATACTTCTTTAGTATATTGTCAATATTTTTTAAAATGGTTTTGCAGTCTTTATGCTCGATTAGCGAATTGAATTCAGTAGAATTGGTATATTGAGTATTAAATTCTTTCATCTTTTCCCATATTTCATATGCTGCACCACCAGTCACAGCGATGGGAATTATAAGACATCCTAATTTATTAGCAATTTCAAATTCATCAATAGCACCAGATGAAATTATTTGTTTAGCATAATATTTTTTTGTTCCATTAATAATAATAAATATTTGAGTATTAGATATATAATCTTTTCTTAATTTTTCATAAACCTCTTTTTTTTCTTTTTCGCTAAATTTGGATTTATATGGAAAAGGAAGAATTACGACTTGATCACTAAATTTTTTTAAATAATAGTGTTTATTTTGAAGCACATCATAAACACCAGAAATAATAGCAGAGCCTATATTTTGACCATATCCTGTATATATCTTATAATCTTTTTTTATTAACCATGATGCTAAATTTTTTGTTAAATCGACATACTCATTCAAATTTTCATTAGTATCATCACAAGCACCGCTAATAAAAACATTATTCGCATTAATCCTCTTTTTAATTTCATTAAGAATTTTTGGAATATCTTGATTATAATCCTCTACTAAAACAGTATGAACTCCATAATTTTGCAAATCTAAAATATGATGGTCTTGCTTTCTTTTTCTATATTCAAATTCTTCTTTTGGTTCATTTTCCTTTTGTTTTACAATTTCTTGTATGCAATAATGATTACGAGCAGGTTGCCCTTTGTAAAATAATTTAATTCTAGTCAAAATATGATTAATATCCGTATCGCTAAAACTATAACCTAAAAATAGAAACGTATTAGTACACATTTCTCCTTTTAATTTGGATAATAGTATTTCATGCTTATATGCAAATTCATCATAATCTGTTTTGGTTATAACTGCCTCATTAGGTGTATCCACATCACCATGAAGTTTATGTATAATAATTTCATTTCCATTTATATATTTTTTTAATGACTGATCATTTGTCAAAAAAGAGTAAGTCATATTTAGTTCTTCAAATGTATGCTCCAAAAGTTTATCATAATTTGTTGTCCAATAATTAGTTATATGTAAAGATGCTAAAATGCGATGTGTTTCTGTTGGTTCAATTTTTTTAGAAAAAAATTGAGATAATGCCATATCAATTTTACTACGATTTTTTTTAGAATTTACATAATATTCTGCTAAAGATATCAAATCATGCTCTTTATCCACATTTAAGCCAATGTCTTCAGCAACTTCTTTTAACATTCCCTTCCAATCAACATATCCAGCCGCCCTAGAAAGCCCTGATCCAATAAATAAAGAGGCGCTCTTGTTTTGAATTTGTTTAGAAAAATCTCTAATAAATTCTTCTTTTGTACAACTAACATCCATACTAACTATTATTTCTCCTTAATGGTGCTGAATGATCATATTGATTTGTTTTCCGACGTTCATAAGCATAGTGAATTAGTGTTTTTAATTTTGATGAATCATTTTCTATAGTACTCCAATCAACAACTGTTATAGGAACCCCTTTTATAAAATTATCAATAATTCTGCTTGGCATATATGGATAAGCATTCTCATATTCTTGCCTTGTATCAAGATGCACCCAATTAGTTCCGTTAGAAATAAGAGGTTTTTCTTTATCTTCTCCTGCTCTTATATATTGATTTGTTGAAGGTAAATTAATAACAAGAATACCCATTTTAGGATTATACTCCGAATTATACATGGCAGCATGAATTTCCCAGTCGATATGTTTACGTTTCTTAGTATTACATCCACACAATAATATTAAAACTGTCGCTTCTTTGATATAATCATCTCTTATAATTCTTCGAATTTGTTCAGAAGTAAGACCCGTATCATCTATTTCATTTTCATGGACAGAGTAATCCTCAAATATACTTTGCCTATTATAACCATCATATTCTTTCAAATTAATTAAATAATTTTTGTAGTATTGGTCATCAGCATGATAATAACTAATAAAAACTTTATGTCTTGCTATATTGTTCATATTGTCCTCCTAATTTATGCTATATTTAGATTTATTCTAACAAAAATTTATAAATATGTACATAATTTTTGCCCATAAATCGTTCGACAAAATTCGATAGTTTAAAGAAATAGAATAAAAAGCATTATATTATCATATATATTTCCAAAATATAAAATATTCAAAAATTACTATGATATATCAACCATAGACCTCGTATTTTTTTATCTAATATTGTTTTAACTTATTTTAAAAGTTAAAAAGTTAAAAATGATAGGAATGCTATTTACCAGGGAAATATTATAAACAAAAATTACTACAAAAAGGGAATTCAACTCCCTATTTGTAGTAATTAACAATCAAATTTTTTGAGCATACACTATTTGAACTTTTGTTATTCAATTTTTAAAATTGTAATTAATATGTACTTTATACTTTCTTTTACCAATGCTAATGACTGACACATTAGTTATTAATTTTAATATTAATCCATCCTCTATTGTACAATTCGTTATATTGGACAGTGTCGTTTTAGCATGATGGTTGTTTTTGTTTAAATTCGATTTTAACTCATTCTTTTGGCTAGTTAATTCTGTGATTGCAAGCTTTAACTTATCTTCAGCCATTTTGCCTTTAGCATAATCCTCAAAGTTTTTTTGAAATGCTACATCGATTTGTTTCATTTCTTTTTTTATCTTTTGGATACTTCTTTCATTATAAGAAATAAAGTAAGAATCATTTATTTTTGAGAGTTGTGTTTGGATATCCTCTATTAAAATTTGTTTTAAGTCATCGAAATAGATTCTTGTCTTACATCTACTACATACAAAAAAATATTGATTCATAGATTTAGAATAAGTATATCTCATAATTTTATTACAGCAGCTACATTGAACCATATTTGGATAAGGATTGATATAGACCTTATCTTTTTTCTTTGGTCGATTCAGTCTTATATCTTGAGCGCTCTTAAAAGTTTTTTCATCAATAATCTGTGGTAGTCCATGTTCTATAACAATAGGATTAGGATTTAATAATCTTTTACCTTGGATATAAAGATATTTCCGATTGATAATTTTGCCTGTATATCCTTCATTCGTAATTATTTTATAAATGGTACAATCTTTCCATTTATACTTAAGTTCAGTTAATGAAGATTGATCTTTATATTTTATATACCGATAATATCCAGGTGTAATAATACATTCTTTAGTTAATAAGTTAGCAATAGATTTGGTACTGTATCCTTCGATGTATAAAAAAAATATTCTTCTGACTACATTAGCTGCTTCCTCATCGATGATGTATTTACCTTCTTCATCTATAGTTAATCCATAAAAGGCTCCAGGTCTTGAATTTAATAGCTTCGTTTTAGCTTTATAATCAAAGGTAGTATTTATCTTCTTTCTAATATCCTTTAAATACATTTCATTGAAGATATTCTTAAATGCTGCAAATTCATCCATTAAACCTTTATTGTCATAGTTATCATCTATTGCAATAAACCGTACATCGTTAATTAAAAATATTTCATCTAGATATTTGCCGACTTCTAGATAATTCCTACCAAATCTAGATAGGTCTTTTACGATAATCGTATCGATGATTCCAGCATCTACATCATTCATCATTTCAGTGAATGCGGGCCGGTCCATTGTACTACCACTAATGTTTAAATCCTTATATATTTTCTTAATTGTAAATCCATGGGAATTACAATAGTCTGTTATACCTTTAATTTGATGATCAATAGAAGTGTGATGTTCTAAATCATCACTTCTACTGATTCTAGCATAAATTGCTGTTTTGTTCATAAAGTTCCTTTAATTCTCCAATAGAATAGTATTCAATGTGCGTATTTCTAATTGTTTTTTCACCATCTTGACTATCTTGAATTTGAATCTTTTTAATCACAGCATTTAGAAATTCCCTTTTTAAGATTTCATCTTCTTTGATACTTAAAATGTATTCTAACTCTTTGACACTTACCTTTTGTATTTCAGTATCGTTAGTTGCAAGAGCCCCTTCTAATTTCTTGATTTTAGAAGTTATCTCATCATATTCTGTTTTGTAGTTTAACATCATAGATTCATAAACATCATCTGGAATGATTCCTTTTGTATAAGAATCTAATAATTTAGAGATAAGATTATCTAGTTGAACCTTACGTTCAATGGATGCGTTATACTCTTTAGTGTCCGCTTTATTTTTTCGTTCTGCTTTTAACTTGTTAATTTTATTGATTTCATTTACAAGCTCATCTTGTGGAACAGAGGAAATGAATTCTTTTAGTTCTTTAAAATCATTTATAACTTGTTGTTTTAAGAGATCTAATCGAATATAGTGTCCATTACAGTAGCTACAATGATAATATAAAATATGACTTCTATTTTTATAGCCTTGTTTTCTTAAAGTCATCTTTTTACCACAATCCGCACAAAAGAGGAATCTTGAAAATATGTTTTGGTCATTTCTAGGGGCTCTATATTTTAGATGCCTGATTTCAGATACCTTATCAAATACTTCTTTAGATATGATGGGTGGAAATCTATCATAAACTTTCACCATTTTTTCAGGATCATTTTCCACTAGTTTTTTACTTCTAAAGCTTAGTTTTTTTCTTTTGAAATTGACTAGAGTTCCAATATAGATTTCATTTGTTAAAATCATATCTAACTTCCAGTAATCCCAAGCGTATTTCATTTCTTCGGTATAGGATTCATATTTTTCTTTATTGATTCCTTTTTTAAGATAATTATAATAGCCTGGAACATATACCTTATTTTTCTTTAAGTAGTTAATAACATCCTTTGCGGGTATGTTATTATAGATGCTATTAAAGATATATCGAATAATATCAGCGACTTCTTCATCAATTTCATAGTCTACTCGATCCTCACATTTTAAGTATCCGTATGGCGCAAAGCCTTGTAGTAAGGTTCCTTGTTTGGCTTTTACACTAAAACTAAATTTAATCTTTTTAGAGATGTCTTTTGCATACCATTCGTTAATGATATTTTTAAATGGTCCAAAATCATTTTCTCCATCATTAGAGTCTAAGGAATCATTCACCGCAATAAACCTAATGCGGTGTTCTGGAAAGTATTTTTCTATGTAATAACCACTATCAAGATAGTTTCTTCCTAATCTTGATAGGTCTTTTACTACGACACAATCTATTCTTTTAGTTTCAATATCACTGATCATTTCTTTGAAACCATCACGATCAAAGTTGGTTCCACTTTTTCCTTCATCAATATAGATTTTGTAGATGACCCAACCTCTTTGTTTCACATAATCGGTTAGATATAGTTTTTGATTAGTGATAGAGTTTGACTCTACACCTGTATTATCATCCTTTGATAATCTACAATAAATCCCCACAGTTTGAATTTGGTGGTTCACCATCATCATTTTCAATCACTCCTTGTTCTTCTATATACTCAATCAATCTTTCTAGTAATGTAATTTTACTAGAATCAAAGTTTCTAGATACTATATATTCAATGTTTTGTTTAGGCATAAGATTCTCCATTCTTTAATAATTTTATGCTGGAGAAAGCTTATCCTATGTTAAAGTTTCTCCTAGTTTGTATATCTACAAACTAGGAAGAACTATTAGGATAAATACTTTTTAATATAAAGGTTTATCGCTTCTTCGTATTCATCATCATAGTGGATAATATCCTTGTTGAACCAATTCTTCATTATAACCTTAGTGAATGCATAAGCATCTATTTCTAGGAAGGTGCAGATTTGGATATCTGGAGCTAGAGTATCATAAATTTCTAACTCTTCTTTCCACTAGTTTAACATTGGTTCACTAGTATTGTTTGTAGATACACATGTATATTGATAGTGATGTCTAATTTCATGGATTAGACTTTTTAGTTCCTCTACTTCATTTAAAATAACCTTATCTGAGATGATGATAAATTTCTCTTTTGGATAATACCTGGAATCTTCCTTAATAGGATCACATAGAATTGGTATTTCTTCTATGTCTAGATAAGAACATAGGATTTCTGCCTTTTCTTGTAGGATAGGTAGAACTTCGGATTGGTTCCATCTATCTTCTCCAAAGTGTTTAATAAATTCTTCTTTAAATTCTTGTTCAGTAAGTTCTTCTAGTTTCTTCATAATATCACCTTTCTTTTCGAGGGTAATTATTTTACCCTTACGTTTCTATTATAAGGTAATTTATTTAGCTCGTAAATACTTTTTTGGGTAAAATTTTTACCTTTTTATTGAATTTATAAATAAATAGGATATAATTTATTTATCTTGGTGGTGAAATTATGGATTATAGAATGAATGTAAAGCAATATCTAAAGGATAAATTATCTGGTAGAAATAATTCCTTAAAGAATCAATTTATGAAAGAGCTTGGATTTAGTATAGATAATGTTAAGGGATATCTTAACATGAGCAATACAATTTGCCCTCCTTTTACCAAGTTTCCAGAGATAGCTGATTTTTTTGGAGATACCATTTACGATTTGTTTGGGATTAAGAATCCAAATGATCTATCCACTGAGGAAATGGAATTGATTAAGGAGTATCGGAAGGCTTCTCCAGAATTACAGAAGGTTGTAAAAAATATTTTCAAGTAGAGGTTAAGAAGGATTTACTCCTTCTTTTTTATTTTCAGTAGATAATTTGTGCATTGTGTTGACGTTGTGTGTATAATATGTTAAAATAAACATAAAATAATACAGGAGGTCAAATTATGCAAGAGAGTACAAATATTAATATCCGTATGGATAAGGATGTTAAAAATGCTGCAGAAAAGATTTTTAATGAACTTGGATTAAATATGACAACTGCAATTAATATTTTTTTAAGAAAATCTATTCAGGAACAGGGAATCCCTTTTGATGTTAAACTAAATGTTCCAAATGAAACTACACTGAAAGCAATTGAAGAAGGTGAATCTTTAGATTCTACTGCCTATACCAATATATCAGATTTAAAAAAGGCTTTAGGTGTATGAAATATAAGATTCAATTTACTACTCAATTTCAAAAGGATGTAAAGAAAGCTAAAAAGCAGGGAAAGGATTTAGATAAGCTTTTTTCTATTATTGAAATGCTATCTAATGGGGAGACTCTTCCACTTAAATATAGGGATCACAGCTTAAGTGGTACTTATAGTGGTGTTAGAGAGTGTCATATTGAACCTGACTGGCTTTTAATTTATTCCATTAAGGATGATGTTCTTATTTTAGTATTAAATAGAGTTAGTAGTCATTCTGATCTTTTCAAATGAGGGAAAGCCCTCATTTTTTTATTTGTTTGAGTTCATTGTAAAATGAGATCTTCTTTTCAATTTTACGCGATAAGCTCATTTTGATTTGTTCTAGCTTGGCATTATCAACAGGAGCTAGATTTAATTCTTTTAGATAGACATTTAACCGTTTCAGTCTAGATTTCGAGAAAGGTAGATTATCTCTTATAGTTTTTAATAATTCTATTTGAAATAAATAAGTATCTTCATTTACTTCTACAAATTTGTATAGCAGATAAGCTGAAGCATATGTTGTAGCAATTTTTTCATATTCTGCAAAGGGCTTGATAGGCTTCTTTTCTATCTTTGGTAGAGGGACTTTAGGGACATTATTTAAAAAAGATTTCCTATAATGAATCAGTCTCTGCTTTATTTTGATTAGACTTGTTATAATGATTATCTACTTTTATATCAAATATGCCATACAGCAATTCATAAGCATACTGTTTTATATTCAGTCCATAAACAGGTATAGCTACATCAATATAAGCTGATAGCAATTTTTTAATTATAGCTGTAGCAACTTCATTTCTAAAACGCATCTCATATCTGACCCAATATGCTTTTTCACAAAAGTTTTTCTTTGCTAGCTGTTCTTTTCTTTTGTCATAAATGACAAGCATTTTATTAGAATGATGTGTACCAAACTGAATCGTTTGTATTTCATTTATAGGTCCAATAGGTAATGGAAATGTTCTAAAGACAGAGGTGTATTGGTCTTTCTCGATTTTGTCAAATATCCATTGTAAAGAGACATATTTTCCTTCATAGTCATCAACTGCAATATCAATCCTTTTAAACTTGGCATTTAAGTTTTTCATATATTGAATTAAATCCAGCCATGTTTTACCAGGATTTCTTCTTTCAAACTCTCTACAGCCTTCGCCTTTCATTTCTAGCTGGCAGGTTTTCTGGTAATTCTCATCCATAGGTCCATCTGTTCTTAATACGATATATTCTCCTAATTGAAATTGGCAATTAAAAAAATTTTGAGCATACTTTTGTTGTTTAACTTCTTCTAAAATATTAAAATTCAGATATTTGGCTATATTATAGCTGATTTCATAACTACTAAATAATCTATCATCTCCAGCATTACAGCACATTGGAAATGTCACAGAAAAATAATCTATTAACACATTCATATTCTTTTTTTCTCCTTTCTTTAAGTCTTTACAATTTTACATAAAGGTCGTGTTAGTATGCGTTAGAGGGGCTATTAGTATAGCCCCATCTTTAACGCTTATACTAACACTTGATTCTTTATTTATGAGAAAAATCTTGTTGAGTTTAAGTCATAGTCTTGTCCTCCTTTTTGAAGAGAGTTTTCTTCTTCACTTATACTGGAAAAATAAGAAGTTTTGTGAAGTATAAAAAGTGAAAATCTTTACCCCTTCACCCTACTAGACATAAATATGAGATTTCGCACCTAATAAAATTAAAAAAAGTCCAATAAAGTGATATTTCTTCACTTTACTGGACAATTTTTAATATAAACGCAAGTATATAAAAAGAAAAAAGTTATTAAATATAAGTAAATTTGTCTTATATCTAATAACTGTGAATTCCTAAATTTAGTTATAGAGAAGTCTTGAGTCTTCTTCTTTGTTGTTTGAACCCGAACCTAGTGCCTCTTATTTACTACTTAGTATGGATACTAAGAAATAAATAGTCCTCCCCCCAAAATAGGGATTTTGCCTGTATTTAAAAAGCCCCTGCATGAATGCAAGGGCTAGGACATTTCCTCGCCATACCATGTCCTAATTAAAACAAGTATTTAAAAAGAAAACGTCATTTTTATAATTTTTTTTATTTATTAAATTTCAAATTGCTTTATAGTACTAACTAATTCACATTATTTGTTACAATACATCTAGCATTCAATTTGTGTTCAATAATAAATTTTGATAAAGTATTTCTGTGAACTTTTAATTTTTTTGCTATCTTCACTTTTTTAATTCCCTTACATAAGAGCTTTTCGATTATTTCTTCTTTACCAGTTAACTTAGTTACAGAGGATTTACGTCCTACAGGCCTTCCTAAAATAATGCCATCTGCTCTTTTTTTAGCTAGGGCCTCTTTTGTTCTTTGAGATATTAAATTCCTTTCAATTTCGGCAGATAAACCAAAAGCAAAAGCTAGTACTTTACTCTGAATATCATCGCCCAATTTATAACCATCTTTAATTGTCAAAACGATACACTCTTTTTGCATACAAATGTTTAAAATTTCCATTATCATAAATAAATTACGTCCAAGTCTTGACAATTCTGCACAAATAATATAATCGCCTTTTTGAACTTTTTTCAAAAGCAATCCCAATGCTCTTTTCGAATAACTTTTAGTACCCGAAATCGTCTCTTCAATCCAATCATCAACACTATATCCATTACAATTGCAATAATTAATGATTTCAAAACGTTGATTCTCTACTGTCTGCTTATCAGTGCTTACTCTAATATAACCAAATATCATATTTCCTCCTATTACTTGAATATATTATACGAGCGTTTTTGTTGAGCGTAAGTTTTTGTTTAATATGTTCGATGGAAATGATAATTGGATGATATTAAATCAAATAGAAAATAGTATTAAAAAGAAAGTTGAATCCTATGGAACAAAATTAATAAACTGGGATATTAGAATAAATAGAGGGATATTAACTGGATTAAACGAAGCTTTCATAATAGATGAAAACACAAAGAATTCATTAATAAGCACAGACTCTAGTAGTGCTGAGATTATACGACCAATTCTTCGTGGCAGAGATATCGATCGTTATAATTATAATTTTTCAAATCTTTATATGCTATATGTACCAT
>CAOSZT010000040.1 GCA_948528155.1 uncultured Clostridia bacterium
AAATAGTTTAAAATTTTTTATTTTAAGTAATATTAAAATACTTTTTACTTTTTAGTTATTTTAAAATCATATGCATTAGAAAAATCTGCTGTAACAGAAGTATTAAATTGTTTTGTTTCTCCTGAATTTATGTCTTCTATTATTCCTACCATTTTATAAATAATTTCTCCTTTTTCATCTAATAAAGTAATTTCTACATCTTGCATTTTTATTTTTTCTTTTGAATTATTTTCAATATTACATAATAAATTTGTTACTCCATTTCTATATGTTAATTGAATATCTTTAATTTTTAATTCTTCAAATTTTTTCTCTCCATTTAACTTGTCACTTGTATTTAATTTTACACCATCATCAAATACTTTTACATTTTTTTCTTGTTTACCAATTTGTTCTTGCCCTTGTTCTTCTTGATCTTTTCCTATTTTTTCATTATTTTTAATAAAATTTCTACTTACAAAAATTACTATCGCAATAATTAATATCATAAATATTATATGTATTAATTTTATTCCATTTTCTTGTCGTTTTTTCTTTGCCATTTTTAATTTTCTCACTTTCTTTTCCATTTTTTATGATTTTAGCATACACACAAGTTTATTGCAACTATAAAAATAAAAAACCAAATAAAAAATAGTAATACTTAATATTAAATTATTTTTTCTAACCAAACCTCATATATATCTATATTTAATGAATAACTTGCTTTATTATATGATTTACTAAACATAATTGTTGGAAATACATCACCTTGTAAATCTTTAATATCAACTTCTTCTGTAATAATTTGATTACTAAAATCTTCTACATAACCCATAAGTTTATATGCTATAAATTCTCTACTATTATTAACTGTTAGTTTTGCATTAGAAATTCCCATAAACATCCAACTATAAAATAGACCTTCCCTAGAAATCCAAGCAAAATTATGAATTTTAAATTTATATTTTATTTTTGAAAATTCATTAATATTTATACTATTACTTGTTTGGCAACCACTAACATGATAATTCGTTGATGCTGAAGATGTAGCTGTTATATTCAGATGATCATTTTCTTTTAAAAATGTCCCTGCATTATTTGCCCCAGCTTCCCAACCTCCTGTCAATTCTGTATATTCTTCTCCTAGTTTATATAAATATGTTTTTTCTATATTTATTAATATTGTTTCTGTTTTTATATACCCATTTGTTGATGTTATTTTTACTTTATATTCTTTCCCTATTTCAACTTCATAATCTATTCCTACTTCTTTTTCACCATTTGCATTTACTTCTTGCATATTTGGTAATTCTATTTTCTCTATTCCATATTCATTATCTTGTACATTTATTAATAATTTTGCTATTTCTCCATTTTCTTCTTTCACTTCATAGGTAAACTTTATATTTGACTTATATTCCTCTATTATTAGATCTTCTTTAATTATAAAAATTTGTATGACACCATCTTTTTCCATTTTTATCTTTTTTTCGTTTTTTGTTGTATCTTCTTCTATTGTTGTTTCATAATCTCTTATTTTTTCATTTAGCCATTCCTGTGTTATATCTTCTAATGTTGCTTTTCCTTCTTTTTCTATTTGTAAATCTGATATTGTTAATATTAATTTTTCTTTCATTTCTGCTTTTATTTGTTCATTTTTTGCTTGAGTTGCTTTATTTATTAATCCATTATTTCCTGTTAGTGAAACTATTGTTATTCCAGCTAAAATTAATAACAAAATTATTGTTATTACTAATGCAACAAGTGTTATTCCTTTGTTTTCTTTATTACTTTTATATATTCTCATCATTTTATTTCCCTCTCATTTGTATATCTTTTTTATTATCACAATTATATATTTCTATAATTTCATAAACAATAAAACAGACACTTTTTCATAATAACTTTTTTACATAAAATTTAGACAAAAATTTTATATAAATAATTAAAAAGTAAAAATTTCAATATAAATAATACAAACAAACACGATTAATATAAAACCATGTTTGTCTAATATCAACTGTTAAATCACTTCAACATCAATTTTTAAACTCTCACCATTAATATTATTTTCAATATAATTAGATCTATTTTCACCATAAATAATTTCAACAGCTAAAGTATCATGTTTAATTAACTCACTATTTGATTTTATTATCCCCTCTAACATATCATTACCAGCAACAAAAAGATTTATTTTATCCAAAACTTCAAATCCTTTATCTTTTCTCATATTCTGAACTTTAGACAAAATCTCTCTAACATAGCCTTCTTCTTTCAATTCTTGAGTAATATGTGTATCTAATACAACACCAATTTCACCTTCACCAGCAAAAGCAAACCCTTCTTTTCCTTGCATAGTAACAAGTAAATTCTCTGAATTTAATCCTATTTGTGTATCATCAACTTCAATATATTCAATACCACCATTTTTCACAGTATTTGCTAAGTCCATTTGATTTTTCTTAGCAATTTCTTCTTTTATTCTTGGAATTAACTTACCAAACTCTTTTCCTAATACTGGTAAATTTGGCTTAATTTCAAAATTTACATATTCTGACATCTCTGCACCTAGTTTTACATTTTTAACATTTAACTCTTCTTTTACAATATCAGAATAATATTCTGGCAAAGTATTAACAGAAATTAACATTTCTGACAATGGTTGTCTATTTTTAATATTTACTGAATTTCTTGCACTTCTACCTAATTTTACTATTGTATATGCTAAATCCATTTCTTGTTCT
Source organism: uncultured Clostridia bacterium (assembly GCA_948528155.1). Lineage (GTDB taxonomy): Bacteria > Bacillota > Clostridia > TANB77 > CAG-508 > CAG-269. Next base: position 2,730 of record CAOSZT010000040.1, read on the forward strand.
AACTTATTATCAATTACATTTTTGTCAATATCTGGCCACATACATAAATGTACACTTTCTGGTAATGAACTATCTAGCCCCACTACTATATTTTGATAAATTTCTTCTGTTATAAATGGTACAAATGGTGCTGATATTTTTATCAATTTTACTAATACATTATATAGTGTTACATATGCACCAATTTTATCGTCTGTTAAATCTTGACTCCAAAATCTTTCTCTATTTCTACGTACATACCAATTTGAAAGCTCATCTGTAAATGCCTCTATTTTTAGTGCTGCTGTTGTTATATCATATTTTTCTAATTTGTCATCTACTTCTTTTATTAATGTATTTAATTTTGAGATTATCCATTTATCCATTATATTTGTTATTTCGAAATCTTTATATTTCAATGGATTAAATTGGTCAATTTCTGCATACAAAACATAAAATGAATATACATTCCATAATGTACTTAAAAATCCTCTTTGTGTTTCTTGTACATTATTTAAGCCAAGTCTTGTTGGTAGCCAAGGTGCTGAAACTGTATAAAAGTGCCAACGTGTTGCATCTGCTCCAACTTGATCTAATAACACCATTGGATCTACACCATTTCCTTTTGATTTTGACATTTTTTGTCCTTTTTCATCTAATACATGTCCTAAAACTATACAATTTTCAAAAGGTGTCTTTTCAAATAATGCAGTCCCAAGTGCTGTTAGTGTATAAAACCACCCTCTAGTTTGATCTATTGCTTCTGATATAAATCCTGCTGGGAAGTTTTTATCAAATAATTCTTTATTTTCAAATGGATAATGTAATTGTGCAAATGGCATTGAACCTGAGTCAAACCAACAGTCAATTACTTCTTTTGCTCTTGTCATTTTTTTACCACATTTTGAACACTCTAAATGAACATCATCTATATAAGGTTTGTGTAATTCTATATCTTCTGGACAATCTATTGCCTTTTCTTTTAGTTCTGCAACACTTCCAATACATTCTTGATGACCACAATTTTCATCTTCACATGTCCAAATTGGAAGTGGAGTTCCCCAATATCTATCTCTTGAAATTCCCCAGTCAATTACATTTTCTAAGAATTTCCCAAATCTTCCTGTTCTAATTGTATCTGGATACCAATTTACTTTGTTATTGTTTTCAACTAATTCTTCTCTTAGTTTACTCATTGCAACAAACCAGCTTTCTTTTGGATAATATAAAAGTGCTGTATCACATCTCCAACAATGTGGATATGAGTGTAAGTGTTTTTCTTTACTAAATAATTTATTTTGTTCAGCAAGCCACTTACAAATATCTTCATTACAATCTCTAACAAATCTACCAGCCCATGGCTCAACTTCTGAAATAAACTTTCCAGACTTATCTACTAAATTTACAAAAGTAATTCCATTTTGTTTTGAAACTAAGCTATCATCTTCACCATATGCAGGTGCAATATGAACAATACCAGTACCATCCTCTAAATTTACGTAATCACCATGTATTACCTCAAAGGCTTTTCCTTCTACTTTTGCAAATGGTATTAATTGCTCATATTTTAAACCTAGCAATTCTTCACCTTTAAACTCTTTTATCATCTCATAAGGTGTTTCTTTTAAAACAGAATTTAATAAATCTTTTGCTAAAATATAATTTTCATACATTGGCTCTTCATCTGTACCAATATTTGCTTTAATTTCTACATATGTATAAGATTTATTTATACATAAAGCTAAATTTGAAGGTAATGTCCAAGGTGTTGTTGTCCATGCTAAAATATAAGTTTTATCTTCATATCCTTGATTATCCAAAATTTTAAATTTAGCTACACATGTTAAATCTTTAACATCTTTATATCCTTGAGCTACCTCATGTGAAGACAAAGCAGTCCCACATCTTGGACAATAAGGCATTACCTTGTGTCCTTCATATAAAAGTCCTTTTTCCCATAATTGACTTAAAGCCCACCAAACAGATTCAATATATTCATTATGATATGTTACATATGGATTTTCCATATCTACCCAATATCCAACTTTATTTGTCATGTCTTCCCACATATTAACATATGTAAAAACACTATCTTTACACTCTTTAACAAATTTTTCCACACCATATTCTTCAATTTGTTGCTTACCAGAAATACCAAGTTTTTTCTCAATTTCAAGTTCAACAGGAAGTCCATGAGTATCCCATCCAGCTTTCCTTATAACTTGATATCCTTTCATAACTTTATATCTTGGAATTATATCTTTCATAACTCTAGTTTCAATATGACCAACATGTGGCTTTCCATTTGCAGTTGGTGGACCATCATAAAATGTAAAATATTCTTTTCCTTTATTCATATCAAAATTTTTCTTAATAATATTTTTTTCTTTCCAAGTTTTTGCAATTTCCTTCTCCATTCCTACAAATCCGTCTTTTAACTCTACTTTTTTATACATAATATTTCCTCCTTTTTGTCCATTGGGGACGTTTCTTTTTGGACATTTTAGTCCATTTTTCCCCAACCTTGTTTTTAGATGTTTTAAATAAGAACAGCGAAATAAAAATACTCACCTTTACACTTGTTTTTCAAGTATAAGGGCGAGCTTTATATCTCACGGTACCACCTTAATTATTTATCTTTTTTAGATAACATCTTATTTTTTCTTTAACGCAGATTTACGTTTAAACTTACTTGATTGTAGTCGTTCAGTTTAAAAACAGTTAGGTGATAATAAATTATTTTTACTTACCAAATTTCCAGCTTCCTTTGGCTCTCTATAAGCTATATATAATTTATATTGTCCTTACTTTTGTTTCTTATTTTTTATAATTATAACATATTTTTTAAGTTTTGCAATAGTTTTTTTAATAAAAACAAGTTTGTTAATAAAATTTGAGGAGCAACTGCACCGCAAAATTTTATCTACAAACTTTATTATTGCAATATACATAATTGCAATAAGTTTTTTGATTTTAGTATTTTTTACTGTAGTTTATCAAATTTCTGACTGTATTTATCTTGTTGGTGAAGATGCTGGAAAATCTAATGCAAGCTATGCTGTTATATTTAATCCAGATGGTGGGCAATTTCTTGCTCTATCTAACAAGTATATGCTCTTTCTTACAAAAGCTGGTAAGACAGCAATTGCATTTGAACAGAAAAAAGATGTAAAAGTTGGAGAAAGTTACTTAATAAAAATTCCTTTTGAAGATTTATCAGATGAAGAAAAAGAAGCTTTCGTCTATCCAACATCATATGAAAAGTAAAGAATAACTAATGTCCTTTTGTCAAAAAGAAATACCTGAATACACACATTCAGGTATTTCTTTCTATTATCCATCTTTTATAATTAGTATTCTTATGTCTTATATATTATCATTTCTAATAGTCTCAATAATATTCTGTTTATTAATTTTTCTCATAGAATACCTCATAATAACACCAACAACTACAATTACAAAAACAACAGAAATCAAAATTGGTTTAACAGGTATAGAGAAAGCTGCTCCTAAATCGACCTTAAACATATTATAAACTAAATAAGATAACAGAATTCCCATTGGCACACCAATAATCAAAGATTTTAATCCATAAAATACACTTTCTAATCTAATCATTCTATCAAATTCTTTTTTAGTCATACCAATAGATTTAAGCATTGCAAATTCTTTTCTTCTTAAATTCATATTTGTAGTAATAGTATTAAAAATATTAGTAACACCAATTAAAGTAATTACAGAAATAAATCCATATAAAAATATTGAAATTACTAAAGCCATTGCATTTTGTTCTTTTACATAGGAATCAATATTTGCAAGTATAAAATCACCTTCATCAATATTCTTACTTTTATAGTATTGTTTAATCTCGTCTTCTACTTTATAACTATCTTTAGCATTAATATCCATTGAATTTATATTATTATATCCTAATTTTTCAATATATTCATCACTAACAATTAAATAACCTATATTACTATATTTCTCATCCAAGCCCATTGGTCTTATATTAGTTTTATCTACAATTTTTATACTCTCCTGTTTTTCTATCTTTTTGCTATTTTGCCCATTTTCTTTATTTGTTTCATCTTCAATAACTTTTTCTATTGTTCCAGTTATTGTATCACCTTTTTTCCAAGTATATAGATTATCTTCTATTAATTTTCCTTTTTCATCATTTGAAATACAATTATCAATTAAAATAGCTCCATCTTTATAATCATCATATTTTCCACCAATTTTATTAACAAATCTATTGTATTCCTCTTTTCCTAAAGATGTTATAATAAGTGAATCTCGTATTTTCTCATTATTTTCATCTAATGCATATATCTTAGAAGATATCGTTTTTCCAAAATCTGTTAAAAAATTTTCACTATCAACATACATTGATATAGTTCTTTTAATAGTCCAATCCCCTATACCATCTAATTTTGAAATGTCTAAATATCTTTCATATACAGCTTTCAAATTTTCAGTTTTTGAACTTGAATTTTCTTTTGATAATTCAACTACTGAAATATTGTAATCTCTTTCAGTATAATAATTACCTGCCATTTTAAAAGCATATTGTATAAAACTTGATATTGTTATAAATATAACTATACTTACTATTATTGATATAACTGTTGTTCTATACTTTTTCTTACTTCTTTTTAAATTTTTATATGCAATTTCTCCACCTGTTTTAAAAACTTTTGTAACAATTTTTGGACATTTAACCTTTTGTGTTTTTAATTTTATATCTTCAGTATTTCTAATAGCTTCTATTGGTGTTACTTTAGATGCTTTTTTTGCTGAACTTCTGCAAGATAGCCATATTGTTATTACTGATATTACAACACTTAAAATTATTGCAAAAATTGATATACTATAAGATAATTTTATATTATCAATAAAATCTCTCAATATATAATTTACTACTTTCAACAAAACATCTATTGCAATTATTCCACTTATAATTCCTAAAGGATTTCCTATAATACCCAATGCAAAACCTTCAAAATATACACTTTTCTTAATCTGTTTTTTAGTTGCTCCAATACTTGAAAGCATACCATATTGTTTCAATCTCTCTGTAATTGAAATAGCAAATCCATTTCTAATTACAAATATACTTGAAACTAAGATTATCGCCATTATAACTCCACCAACACCATATAAAGTACTATTAATACTATCACTTAAATTTGCACCTTCAAATGCTAATAAATCATAGTTTAATTTAAGATCATATTTATAACTTACATAAACAGCATCTCTTAAACCTGAAAAATTTATTGCTTTTTCCTTCTCTTCATTGGTTTCAGCTTTTACCATTTGATTTATTTGCTCTGTATATTTTTGATATTCTGATATTTTTTTATATACAACTGCTATACTAGCTTTTTGCTCTACTTCTTCCATTTTTGTTATAATAGTATATCCGAGGTGCAGAATAATTTTCTATTGTCATTGATGGTCTTTCAATTATACCAACAATTTTATATTCTTTTTTTACAGTATTTATAATTTCCTCTTCAAGAACTGTACCATCATCATCTTCTGTGCCTGTCAAATATGAATTTTTTTGATTTAATTTTTCTCCAGTTGTAAGTTGCCTTTGACCTATATCTAAAGTAATACTATCACCTATTTTATACTCTACTTTTGCATTTTTTATAATATGTTCTGAAATAACTATTTCACTACTATTTTCAGGCATTCTTCCTTCTAATAAATGTAATCCCATATTACTTAAATATCCATTGTTCATTGAAATTACATTCACATAAGGTTTTTGTTTATTTTGGCTATTTTCTAAATTTGCATATCCTAAATCTTCTGATAAATAATATTTGTCTACATTTCTATTTTCTTCTATATATTTAAGCTCACCTTTTGGTACTTCATAAAATATTGCATGATAGTCTCCTTCATTATCTTTGTAATATTTTATAATTGAATTTTGAAAACTTGTTACAATTCCTGCAACTCCACATATTAAGGCTGTTGAAAGAATTATTCCAATAATTATGACTAATGAACGTTTTTTATTTAATTTTATCTCTTTTATACTTAAATCATTTAATATTTTCATTTTTACCCCCTTACTTTTTTAGAAAATCAATTTTTTTCATCTTTGATTATTTTTCCATCATCTATTGTTATAATTCTATCTGCTTCTAAGGCAATCTTTTCGTCATGTGTAATTATTATTACTGTTTGATTATATTTTTTGTTTGATAATTTTAATAATGACACAATTTCTTCACTAGCTTTAGAATCCAAGTTTCCTGTTGGCTCATCTGCTAGCATTATTGCTGGCTCATTCATCATAGCTCTTCCTATTGAAACCCTTTGTTGTTGCCCTCCTGATAGTTGGTTTGGTAAATTGTTTCTTCTTTTTTCTAAACCTAGTGTTTGTAATAATTCTGCTAATCTTTTTTTATTTATTTGTTTACCATCTAGATTACATGGTAATGTTATATTTTCTGTTACATTTAATACTGGTATTAGATTGTAAAATTGATATATTAGCCCTACTTGCCTTCTTCTAAATATTGCTAAATTATCATCATTTAATAAATATATATCTTTTCCTTCTATATATACCTTTCCTGATGTTGGTCTATCAACTCCCCCTAATAAGTGCAATAGTGTGGATTTTCCACTTCCACTTGCTCCTATTATTGCAACAAATTCTCCTTTTTCTACTGTAAAACTTATGTTGTCTACTGCTTTTACTTCATTTTCTCCTTTGCCATATGTTTTACTTAGATTCTCTACTTTTAATATTTCCATTTTTTCCTCCTTTTGCCCCTACATCCATAGGGTCTTTTTTTGTTTACAAATTCTCTTTCGTTCATTTGTATAAGATATCCGTAAAGCTCGTTCCTCTCTAACGGCTTTCCTTTCGGGTCTTTTTTTGTTTACAAATTCTCTTTCGTTCTTTTGTATAAGATATCCGTAAAGCTCGTTCCTCTCTAACGGCTATCTTAATTATAATTTCTAAAAGTGACTTTTGAGTGACTTTCTTTGTTTAAATTTTGTCACTTAATATACTAAATAATAGACATCTTTTTTGTCAGATGCCTTTTATGGTCGGTCTTTTCAATTATCCTTCTGTTTCTATATCTTCCAAAATCTTATAAATTTCACTTGGTTTTTCTTTATTTAGCTCATTTTTTCCTAAGCTTTTTACATATATTTGCATAAATAATCAATATAATTTTTTAATTTTTCATATACTTAACAACAAACTCTGTACCAACACCAATCTCAGATATACATGTTATCATTCCACCATTTTTCTCTATGATACTCTTAGATAATGCTAGACCAATTCCTATACTATTTTCAGAAGAATTCTTTCCTTTATAAAATCTTTCAAAAATGTGTTTTAAGTCTTCTTTTGCAATCCCTTCTCCTTCATCTTTTATAGAAATTCTTGTATATAAACTATTATCTTCAAAATTTATAAAAATACTTGCATTTTCTTTGTTATGCTCAATACAATTTTTTATAATATTTGTAAGTGCCTCTTTTTGCCATTTATAATCTCCTTTAAATGTAACATCTTTTGATCCTTTTATAATAATATTTTGATTTTTTATTTCTATTGGAATTTCTAAACTTTTTATTATATCTTCTATAAATATACTTACATTAATTATTTGAGGATTAAACTCAACTACATCTGCTTCTAATTTTGATAATTTAAGTAAAGATATAACTAACCAATTTATCCACTCAATTTGCTTACTAATTTCAAATATAAATTTTTGTTTTGTTTTCTCTTCCATATTAGAATTTTCTTTTATATTATCCAACATAATCGATATTGATGTTAATGGAGTTTTTAATTGATGTGATATATCTTGCACTGATATTTTTAAATTTTCCTTGTCTCTTTTTGAATTTTCAGTTTCTTCTTTTAGCATAATTGTAATCTTATATAACTCATTTTTTAAGGCACTAAGTTCATCTTCACTATTATCATCTATATCTAATTGATAATTTTTATTACTTATTTCATATATATATGTAGTTATCTCTTTTAAAATTTTATTTCTTCTACTTAAATATATAAGAATTGTGGAAATATATAAAAAACTAAATCCAATTATTAGTAATATATTAATCATAATATTTTTATTCATTTGATTTTGAACTTCAACAATACTATTGATTACATCTATGTCTATACCATATCTAATAAGTTCTTCTTTTCCTTTTTCTCCATATTGAAGTTCTAAACTTTCTCTTTCTGAATTCAAAACCTTTATAATTTCACTAATCTCTATTTCTGGATAATCTTCTTTAATTTTTCCAATAATTTTAGCTATAGTAATATTCACACTATTAGTAACAATTTTATATTGTCTATTTGTTTCAAAACACAAAATTAAAGTTGTACAAATCGTAATAAATATTATTGGTATAAATAAAAATTTCAATTTCATATTTCCAAATTTACTCAACTCTATAACCTAACCCCCTAACAGTTTTTATAATACTCTCATCACCTAATTTTTCTCTAATCCTTTTTATATAAACAGTCAAAGTATTATCATTAACAAAATTACCAGCAAAATCCCAAATTTTATCAAGTAGCTGTTCTCTAGTAATTAACTTATTTTTATTTGTAAAAAGCATTAGTAAAATTTTATACTCCAAACTAGTAAAAACAATCTCTACATTATCCTTATAAACTTTAGCCATATTTGTGTCTATTTTTATATTTTTATATTGTATTATATTTGATTTTTCAACACTTTTGCCATATCTTCGTAATACTGAATTTATCCTTGAAATCAACTCTCTAGTTCTAAATGATTTTGTTATATAATCATCTGCTCCTAAATCCAAACCTATAACTACACTTGTTTCTTCATCTTGTGCTGTTAAAAAAATCACTGGTATATCTCGTTTTTCTTTTATTAGCTTACATATATCAAAACCATTCCCATCTGGTAATGTTATATCTAATAAAACTAAATCTATTTCTTGTTTTAATATTATTTCTTCTGTTTCCTTTTTAGTTTTTGCTGATACTATAGCAAATCCTTCTTGCTCTAACGAATATTTTAGCCCTATAATTATTGTTTTATTATCTTCTACTAATAAAATCTTTTTCATTTTCTATTCTCCTATAATTTAATATAACATATAAACTATTTAATTAAAAGTAATTTCTAAAATTTATATTAACACATATTATACCATTCCCTTCAATACAAACTCTTCATTTTTATTTTCCTTCAACTTTTTCCTCCTTTTCTTCTTGTTTTTTCTAGCATATTGATTTATATTTATGTATTTCAATATTCACCTCGTTTCCTTTTGAAATTATGCTCTCACAATTTCTAACCAAAAAAAGAACTACTAACTTTAAAATCAGTAATTCTTTTAGACTATTTTCATAATAGATTTTTAATTATTATTATCTTCCAATATTTTCTCTAAATCTTTATTTTTGATATACAACAATTCCTGTTTCTTTTATTTCTTAAACTGTATATATTTTTTCGCTCATACGTCAATTTCCATCTTCTACTTATTTTTTTCTAATTCTTCTTTTAATATCTCATATACATATGCTGGTGATTCATAATATAAATGCGTTTCTAAATCACATAATAATTCAAATGTTTTTGAGTTATATACTATATCCATAGCTTCTTCTGCTGGTATATTATTATCCTCACTAACTATTTTTACTAGCTCCTGAGTGGTCCTGGTTACTAAATAATTTAATCCCTCTTTAACCATTTTTATACTCCTTTCAGATATTTTAGTGCTTTTTCAGTATGAAATGAATATTGATCTGTAAGTTCTTTATATTTAAGTTTATCCACTATCTCCGATACTGTAGATAATGAATCTTTTACCTGCCATAATAAAGCAACAATATCGTCATCTGCAACTGGTCCAATTACTAAATCATATTTATTATCTACATTACATTCTAAACTATCCATATTTTTAAAACTTATATCTCTATTATTCAAAATAAATCTCGCCCATTCTTCTGATGGAATATTACTAAACTTTTTTATTCTAATGTTTTTATCTTGAAATATGCTTTCATCCAACTCAAATACATTAACAACTGGCATTCCTATTTTCATTCTTTTTGTAGTTCTAATAGCCATAAATTCTGCTTGTTTTTGTATAGTAGTACAATAAAAGCCTTGTCCAAAATCTTTATATTTTCTACATTTACTAAAATTAACTTTATCTACTTTGGTATTTGAACCATGATACAAAATCACTGAATATTTCCTCCATTTCCCTTACACACTTGTGTTAAATCTTCAACGGCATCATTTAAACTTACTGTATGCTCTGCCTCATAACATTCATTTAAAAATTCTAAACCTTTATATTTCTTTAAATAATTATATGCTTCTTGTCTACTTATCTTTTTTTGTTTAGCAAATTCATCTATACAAATAATTACATAGTTTAATACTTTTACTTCCTGTTTTGACATTACTTTCCCAACCTTTCCTTGTACCTCCTTATTATACTATAACTTACATTGCTTTTTCAACAATTTTTAATAAATTCCAAAATAACCTGTTACTGGATAATACTTTTTTTACTATTGAGTAGTCCAAAATGTTTAAATATAAATGATTTTTAGATGTTAATGTGTGACTCTGGAATAATTTTAGAACTTTTTAGCGAAATTTTTGGAAAGTGTCCGTGGCATTCCTTTACTTTAAAGGAATGAGCACAGGAAGGGTGCCGAAAATTGAGCTTAGAAGTTCTTAAATTATGTAAGGAGCCGTTAACATCTAAAAATCATTTATATTTAAACATTTTGGACGGCTTCATTTTGTGCAAACCATTATCTATTAACCTAAACTGTAACAAAAACAAAAAAACTATTGCATAATCATATTAATAATTATATAATCTTATAAACTATAAAAAGTTTTATTAAATCATGGAAGGAAATCTGAAATGCAATACAATAATAACATTAATTTAGCCACATATGAAGAAATTTATAAAAAACTAAAAAATAATCTATACACATTTTTATCAACCACTAGTAATGAAGCTATAAAAAAACTATATTTAAAACCCATAAATAATAATTTTAATAGTTTAGACAATTACCTAATCGAAACAGGATTTAATTCTGAACAATTAATAAAAAAAATTAAAACTTCATATCTAAAAAGAAAGTATTTGAAAGGTAATATTGGCACTGTTTCTGGGAAAGAACAATATGATGGAATAATTAATATAGCATTATATTTACTTATATCAAATAAATTAGCCAAAATATATAATTATGAAATTTTATCTCATCCTTATTGGGATAACTCAAAAAAACATTTGTACAAAGAAAAATCTAAAACATATAAAAATCAAAAAAGAGATGCAACAATAAAATTAATATATAGTCTATTTATTTATAAAGAAACTGTAAATGATAATGATTTTTTTTATGGTCATAGTAAAGACACTAACAATAATGATACATTTATTATTGATTTACCTGGCTTTTCTCAAATCGGTGTACACTTTGGTTCAGAAAGTCATTTTGACAGTACAATATATCTAGCTAAAATCAATATAAAATATATTTTAAAAGAAAAACTAAATTTAGATCAAATCACAAAAGAAGAATTTAATAAATTAATGTCAAAAATAAATAATGATGATATTTTTCCAGAATATACAGGAAAATTTTATGAAAATGTTTCTGCATTTCCTATTGATTACTATGGTAAAATATTACAACAAACACGAAGAATTTTACAATTAAATGAAAAACAAATAACTGATATTAATGAAAATGATATTAGAAAAATGCTTCAAAATGGATGTTTTAATGAAAGAGAATTACATTATTTTGCTGTAAAAAGTGGTTTTTCTAAACCCCAATTAGAATTACTTTCACAACTTTCAAAAGAACTGGATAAAAATTATTTAGAAAAACCTTCAAAAAAACAAAAAAATAATTTTATTGATATGACATCACTTGCTCAAGAAGTTTTTCCAGAAACTACAGTTAAAGAAAGACAACAAGTATCCATTCACGAACAAAAATCTAATTTTGATTTTAAAAATTCATCTTCAAAAATAATTGGAGGTTAAAAATGTTAACTGTATATACATATAAAGATTATGCAAAATCATATACTGAATTAATTGAAATATTGAAACATTTTTCAAAATCTGATTTAGCAAAAATCCCTAAAAATATAATTTTTAAATATAT
>CAOSZT010000041.1 GCA_948528155.1 uncultured Clostridia bacterium
ATTACATCTATGGCAAAGTCTTGGAATTTCATCATTCAAATATAGTTCAATATGATGGTTTCCTTTATCGTCGTAGTAATCAAAAGACTTATAATTATCTATAAGTTCATATTTCAAATTTAATAATTTTATGATATCATAATTCATAGTAAGTTCCTTTCTTTTATTATTGATTTCGCGATTAAAGTATAACATAGATTGGAACTTACGTTATAAAAAAATAGGAGGATGGTCTATAAATAATACCATCCTTTTTACATACCCATTATTTTGTTGTGACATACATCTTTATTCATTGTTCATTACATACTATTTATTTTATTGTCTTTATGAACATACATGATTAATTAATATATCCATATAACTCAAAATTTGGTATTAAAACTAGCCGTAAATATGATATTGAGTATAGAATTAGATATTATTATTCATACGATTCCGTAAATGAACGCTATGTAGCCAATGCAGTTCAAATACCTATGATGTTTATTCAAGAGGGAGAAAATATGTGTTCATTCTCATCTGATATGTTAAAGGATAACAACTTAGATGTATCAGTTTCGTTATCTCCAACTTATTTGAATAAGATTTTAGATGATAATGATACCTTGATTGAAATATTTATTAAAAATAAGGATACTGTGTCATCAGAATCAATTATTGCCTATCTAGAACGATGTGAATAATCTTAAGGGTCCATTAGCTTTATGGTTAATGGACTTATTTTCAATTTAAGATGGATATTGCCGTATTACAAGCTTTCTATTAGAAAAGCTTAGTTTCTTAAAAGTTCTTGATTTTTTGCTCGAAATATAAATAAAAAAGATTAACTTGATGCAGTATATTTCCTATGTTATAATAAAGTTAAATGATAGGAGAATATTTATGGCGACATCAAAAGAATTCAGGGATTATGTTGTTGAACAGTTAAGTGATTTAGGTAATATTACATGTAGACCTATGATGGGTGAATATCTCCTTTACTATAAAGATATATTATTTGGAGGGATTTATGATGAGAGGGTACTTGTCAAGAATGTTCCTTCTAATCAATGCTTTGATATGTCATTGGAAATTCCTTATACTGGGGCAAAGCCTATGTATATGATTGATGAAATAGAAAATAAAGAATACATATATCAAATAATTTTGGCCACATGTAAAAGTTTAAAGCCTAAAGAGAAAAAATGATTTTTCTCTTTTTTTTGAAATTTTCCGTCTTAAAATGCTTATATTTCCTATAAAATCATGGAAAGAAAGTAAAACAACATTGACATTTATGTAAGAATTTGATATAACTTGTAACATAGAATTAAAAAGAATGTAGTTTAAATTAGACATATATTTAAGCTATATATAAAATAAAGAGGGATAAATTATGAAGGTTGCAATTGTATCTGATAGTAATAGTGGTATTACCCAAGCTGAAGCAAAAGAACTTGGAATTCATATAGTTCCTATGCCTTTTACTATAGAGGGCGAGGAGTATTTTGAGGACATAAACTTATCACAAGAAAGTTTTTATAATAAGCTTTTACAAGATGTATCAGTCTCCACTTCTCAACCATCAATAGGTTTAGTAATGTCTCTTTGGGATGATTTATTAAAGGAATTTGATCAAATAGTTTATATTCCTATGTCAAGTGGATTATCAGAATCCTGTGCAAGCGCATTACGTGTTGCAGAAGTAGATTATAAGGGCAAGGTTTTCGTAGTAGATAATCAAAGAATTTCTGTAACGCAAAAACAATCTGTTTTAGACGCAATAGAGCTTGCTAATAAGGGGTATAATGGACAGGAAATACATGACATCCTAATGAAGGTTAAAATGCATTCAGATATTTATATCATGGTAGATACTTTAAAGTATTTAAGAAAAGGTGGTCGAATTACTCCTGCAGCTGCTGCAGTAGGTGGACTACTAAAAATTAAACCGGTCTTACGTATTTTTGGAGAAAAATTAGATAAGTATCGTATGATGAATCGAACATTAGAAAATGCTAAGCGTATAATGATTGAAGCAGCTAAAAATAGTATAGAAGGATTTTTAAAGGATATAGATGGAAGAACAGATAATGTTCATTTATCTGTAGCTTATACTGGTACAGATAATAGTGTTGCATTAGAGTTTGTGGAGCTTGTTAAAAAGGAATTTAAAGTAGAAAATGTTGTATGTAATCCTTTATCCTTATCTGTTTCCTGCCATATAGGAGATGGAGCATTAGCGATTGCTATGTCAAAGGCGCTATCAGAGGAATTATTAAAATAGCCGTTAAACGGCTGTTTTTTTATCTTAACTGTTGTTTTTATTGTTAAAATTACCAAAATATAGTATAATAAGACAAGTGAGGGATTATATGATAAAGAAAAGAAAAATAAAAGTACATCCTTATGTATTTATCATCTTAACATTTTTATCGGTAATTTTGCTTGGCACAATATGTTTTATGCTTCCTTGGGCTGTGACAGATGGAAAGCATTTAAGTTTTATAGATGCATTATTTATGGCAACATCAAGTGTATGTGTTACAGGATTATCTGTTATTACCCCTGCCGTTAAATTTAGTCTTTTTGGGAAAATAATTATGGCAGTATTAATGGAAATTGGGGGGCTATCCTTTTTAACTATTGCAGTTTGCTTTTTTGCTATTTTGGGAGGAAAAATAGGAATAGGTAACCGTTATTTGTTAAGAGAGGCTTTAAATCAAAACTCCTTAGCTGGGATTGTACATCTTGTAAAGAGAATTATTCTAATCTCCTTTGTCATCCAAATGATTGGAGTAGTATTAAATTTTATCGCTTTATTTGCCTATTATGATTATAATTTTTTAAAGACCTTTGGAGTTGCTATATTTCATTCTATAGCCTCTTTCAATAATGCTGGATTTGACATTTTTGGGAATCAAAGCATGATTCCGTTTAAGGATAATATATTATTAAACATATCTACGATGAGTTTAATAATAAGTGGAGGATTAGGCTTTATTGTTATTAATGAACTGGTAAGTAAGCATAGCTTGAAAAAGCTATCTATTCATAGTAAAATAGTATTAGTAATGACCTTTGTTTTAATACTTATAGGAATGCTAATATTTAAGTTTTCAATGTATGATGAAATTAGTTGGTTACAAGCTTTGTTTACCTCTGTTACCTGTAGAACGGCGGGTTTTACAAGTATTCCATTAGAACATATTCCGCCAAGTGCTTATATTATGTGTATTGTTTTAATGTTTATTGGTGCATCCCCATGCTCGACAGGTGGTGGTGTAAAGACAACAACTATATTTGTTATAATGCTGACTTTTTTCTACTATGCTCAGGGGAAAAAGCCGAGAATTTTTCATAGAAGAATTTCAGATAACTCTATTTTTAAAGCTTTTGTATTATTTGGTATAACGGTTATTATTATGATATTAGGAACAATGCTAATCGGATTTAGTCAGCCTAAGCTTGGGCTAGATAAAATATTATATGAGGTTGTTTCCGGATTTTCTACTACAGGACTATCCATGGGAATAACACCTATTTTAAATAGCTTTAGCAAGGCTGTACTTTGTTTTATGATGTTTTTTGGAAGGCTAGGACCTTTAACAATTATTGGAGTAGTAAATCATAACTGGATGACAGAATCAAAGGAAAAGATTCAGTATGTGGAAGAAAGGATTATTGTAGGATGAAGAAGAGTTTTATTGTCATAGGATTAGGTCGCTTTGGGTCATCTGTGGCTAGGGCGCTTTCAAATATGAATTGTGATATATTAGGTATGGATATTTCTGAGGAATGTGTTACGGATTTGGCTAGAGATATTGAACATTGCGTAATAGCAGATTCAACTAAAATTGCCACTCTTAAAGAACTTGGTGTTGCATCAATTGATCATGCAGTAGTAGCAATTGGTAATGATTTGGAAGCATCTATTTTAACAACAATGAATTTAAAAACCCTAGGTGTTAAAAATATCACAGTAAGAAGTGATTCTTTGGGTTATCATGAAATTTTTGAACGTTTAGGAGCAACTGAAGTAATCGTTCCAGAAGAGTCTTCAGCAATTTCTCTTGCCAACCAAATTGCAAGTGATGCTATTTTGGATTATTATTCTATTGATAGTGATTTTGCTATCGTACAAATACAGGTTGGCCCTAAATTCCGTGCCCAAACTTTGATTGAATTGAATTTGCGTAACAAATTTGATGTTAATATAGTTGGAATTATCCATGAGGATAAATTTTATATTCCTCGAGGAACAGATTCACTTATGCCGTCAGACATTATGGTATTAGTAGGAACCAAACAGAAGATAAGAAAAGTTGATGCATTTATAAATCAAGAAACAAAATAGGTGATTGCTATGCGAGCTTTAGTTGTTTACAATGTTTATAGTGGCAAAAGTAAGATTGTAAAGCACATAGATTATATTTGCCAAAAGTTGAAAAGTAAATATGAAATTGTGGAAACCTTTGCCTCTGTAGGGCCGAATTCAATTAGAGATTATGTAGTACAAAATGCAGGTGATTATGATTTAGTAGTTGCTTCAGGTGGAGATGGTTCTATAAATGAAGTGATTAATGGATTGATGATGATTAAAAATCGACCAACTTTAGCCTATGTCCCTACAGGAACGTGTAATGATACTGGCAAGACGTTAGGGTTAAAGAAAAACCTGAAGAAAACATTGCGTATAATTTTGATGGAGAATAAAACCTTATTAGATGTGAATCGTATCAATGGTCAGTATTTCATCTATGGATTAGCTGCAGGTAATTTAACAGATGTTAGTTATGCAGCGAGCTATAAAGTGAAAAAACGCTTTGGAAAGTTTGCATATTATTTTGAAACTGTTAAATCCTTTAGCAAAGACAGATCAATTCATATAGAAATTCAAACAGAAAACAGGACAATTACAGGAAAATTCTTCTTATTTTTAGCAACAAATTCACGCTATTTAGCCTCTATAAAGCTACATAGAAAGAAAAGAATCTATTTAAATGAAGGCAAGCTATATGTTACCTTGATTCGTAAAACGAATCGGTTGATTAATGCTATTGATTTTGCTTTATTTATGCTATTGGGGGAAAGATATAAGCATAATATAGAACACTTTGAAGCTAGCAATATGGTAATTACCTCTAAGAGAGCAATTCCTTATAATACAGATGGAGAAAGCCTTCCCAAATTAAGTAGAATTGAAGTGACTGTTATTCCTGAACAAATTGAAATGATAGTTTCAAAAAGAGTTTTAAAACGACATTTTAATAAATAAAAAAGACTTATTCTAGACATACTATAAGTGGTGATCTTATGACCAAATTATCTAGAGTAAGTTTTTTTTTATTTGTAACAATATTTAATTATCTTTGGCTAAGAATTGTTATGTTTCAATATTTCTATAACGAATATGGTAGTATGGGTTTATATTATACCGTAATTATAGGAATCGCAATGCTATTAATTTTTGTTTTTTTACCAAAAAAATTATTACACTATGCTTATGAAGATGCCTTTAAAAAATCTTATTTTAAGTATTTTTACTTTGCAATAAAGATTTTAGAAACAATTTTTGGTCTTAGTTTTTGTGTATACTTGTTATCTAAAATTTTTATACCTACAGGAAACTTTTATATCATGATGGGTTTAATGCTTATGGCCTCAGTTCTTTTATCTTATTATAAGCCTAAGGATGTAATAGAAGTTTCTACTTTATTTATAATATTAGGATATGCAATTCTAGGATTGACACTTTTTTTTCAACCAAATTTAGATGCTAAGGTTTTTTTGCCATTAAAGGAAACAAGCTTTTGGGCATTACCTTTTTTTGCTCTCATGTTTTTTGGAGATAATTTAACCTTTATTTTATATAAAAAGGATGTCTCTTTTTCAAAAACAAATTTCATAATGGCTATTTTAACATCAATCATATTTTTTGGAATCGAATATTTTATATTTATTGGTAATGTAGGAGACACCTATCTTAAGGGGATAAATTGGGTAGGCTTTATAAGTCTATCCATTGAACCTATAACGAGATATTTAGGAAATTTTGATTTTGCATATATTTTTTATATTATGATATGCTGTATATTTAAGTATGGCTTTAATCTCAGTATTATACGCAATAATATCTCAATGAATCATAAGCTGATGACAGGGATATTAGCAGTAACCTTATTTGCTATGGGGTGTGTTTGCTATATCTTTATTCCTATGAAAGATTTATATTTTAAAGTAATTGCTTGCTTGCTAATGCTAAGTGCAATTATTGTATTTTGGTATGTAAAGGAGTGTTACCATGCTAGAAAAACTGAAGAATAATGCAGATGTAATTTTTAAAAAAACAAAAGCTAATTGTTCAATTTATTATCAAGAACATTTATGTAATATTTTAGAATTTATGAAGGATTTCTATCCTAGATTAGTTGAGGATTTAGATAGTGACATAGATGAAATATTGCCAGGTATATGTAAAAAATTAGAAGCAGATGAAAATGCAATCATTCAATTCATTTTTTGTGGTTTATTAATTTGTGAAAGAAAAAAGCAGTTTTATGTTATAGATCTTTCAAAAGCACCATCTCGACCCACGGGAGATTCTATTGCTGAGCCAGACAATGTCTTTGGCTCTAGAGATGGATTTGTTGAAAATTTTAAAGAAAATATAGCCTTAATACGAACAAGGGTAAAGGACGATAAGTTAAAGATTGATACAATTAATGTAGGTAGAAGAAGTAAAACAATTTTATCCTTATTATCTATTGAGGACATACACAACGAGGAAATGAAAAAGCATATCATTCAGGAATTAGAGAAAATTGATATAGATGCAATAATTTGTATAGAAGATGTTATGTCATATTTTCAAAATAAGCATTTATTTCCTACCTTTCATTATGTAGGAACTCCAGATACTGCATGTAGAAGATTATATAATGGTGAATTTGTTTTAGTCATTGATCGAATTTGTATTGTGATTTGCTTACCCACAACCTTAGCTTACACCTCAAGACTTAAGATTGATGCCTTGAACATGCCTCTATTTTCCTTTTTTGAGCGTTGGTTTATTATTTTATCCGCTGTATTATCCATATTCTTTTGTGGTCTCTTGGTCGCTTTTTCTGGAATACAAATGGATAGCCTATCCTTAACGGTTTTATCTACATTAAAAATATCCCAAACAGGAATATATTTACCTATTTTTCTAGAAATACTTATAGTTTTAGGGATGTTTGAGCTATATTATTTAATTGGTTTTCGACAAAATAAAGTTACGGTATCCTCTACAATCGTTTTGATAGGTGGTTTAATTGTTGGTCAAAATTTAATTTCTTCAGGAATCGCTGGAGTATTTATTATGACAGCAACTGCAATATGCTTCCTATTATCCTTTGTTGTAAGCTCTAATGTTACAAATATTATTTCTATAAGTCTAGCTAGGGTACTAATTTTAATATCTTCCTTATTTTATGGATTATTTGGTATTGTAATCGCAAGTATCTTTTTAGCTTGTTATTTATACAATCAAAAGACCTTAGGAGTTCGTTATTTTTATCCTTTTTTACCGTTTAATTTAAAAGGGATTCATAAATTCTTTTTAGCTTCATCTAATCTAAAATTAGATGAAAGAGATAAACCGTTAAAAATAAATAATAAGATAAGGAGAAAATTACAATGAAAAAAAAGTTGCTTATCCTCATTGGAAGCTTATGGATTTTATTGATTTGTGTTGGATGTCAAAGCTACGATATTTCCAAAATGCTATTTATTGCAAGTGTAGGAATTGAAAAAAAGGAAGATCAGCTTTCGGGTTATTTTTATCTTCCTTTAAGTAGTGATATTGGTAAAACAGAAAATACAAAAAATAAAGGACAAGGAGAATTTGCTAAAACAAGTGGAAGAACTATACCTGAGCTTTTTCAAAATCTTCAATACTCTACTTCTTTAACTATTAACTTCAGACATGTATCAAGTATAGTTTTAAATGAAGAATTATTACAAAAAGAATTTATCGAAGAATTGATGGATTTTATTAAATTCTCTTTTGAAATAGATTTCAATTGCTATTTATTTGTAACTAAAGAAAAAATGGAGGAGCTTTTTGATTTTAAAAATCCTAACCAAGAAAGTGTTTTAAATTCAATGCTTGTTTCGACAAGTGATGTAAGTGCATTATTTTTGGTAGCTCCACCCATTCATTTTTTAGAATTTGTCCAAAGGTACTTTAATAAAAGAACAATTATTTTACCCCTTTTAGATTTAGAAGAAATATGGACTATAGAAAGTGAACCGTCTAAGAATTTCCATGCACAAAGTGCGGTTTATTATTATGAAGATAAAATAAAAGAGGTTATTAGAAATGAAAGTAGCCCGTATTTTAGTAAAAGTACTAAATTTATGGATCATATGGATAAAATTCCTCTTAGTATTAAGCATTATAAAATGAAACAGGAATATAAAGATATTCTTCGTTTGAAAATAGAATTTGAATGCGATATATTTCAAACAGATAATAAGCCTACTACTCAAGAGATAGAAGCCTTTGTATATAAAAGAATAAAAAGCTATATTGAGGAATTTGAGGAGGTAGACCCTTTAGATTTAAAATTTAATAATAAGGCATACCGAACGAACTGTAGCTATGATACTTTAGATATTCAAATAAAAATACGTAAAAACTAACGACGTTTTCGATAAATAAGTATACCTAATAAGGCTATAATTCCTATACAACTAAGACTAATATAGACAATTAGAGGTGTGCTCTTATTTTCCTTTGAAACCTCATTTATTATTTTAAATTGATATATATGCTTTATTCCATCTTCATATGTTAGTGTAATTTCTGCTTGATATATACCTTTCTTATTTGAAGAGGTAAAATAGTTACTTTCTATAGAAATGCTCTCATAATCCGTTGGCAAATTCATGATATTTATCCATTCGTTGATGATGTCGGTTTTAGATTTTAGTGCCCCTTTTATGGTGATGGATTGTTTACAAATGTGAGTAAATATAGATTTTTTTACATGGACTAAAATTGTTTTAAGACTGGATGCATTTTCGCTACTATCATAAACAATAAGGGAAACAGAATATTCTTTCTCTTCTGGATGTTCTAAAGCTTCTAGACCTGTCCATTCTAGTCTTAAGTTAACATCATAATTGTCTTTCATCGTAAAACAGGTTAGAAGCTCCTTCTCAATATCTTGTGTAGAAATGTCAATGTCAATTTCCTGTTTAAGTACTTCAAGTGTGGGTGCAGCAAAATCTCGAACAGAAATTATATCTATTCTCGTCGTAGTATATCCTCTAGAATTTGATATTGAAATTTCTAATGGATAATCCTTCACTCTTAAACTTCCTTTTATATAATCTGTTTCATATTCGGAAGTGTACTTAATTTTATGGGTAATATCGCCATCTATTTTATCATAACAAGAATAACGATCCTTTATTTCTTTAAAGGAAAGAGGATGATCAAAATTAATGATATGAAAATATGTTGATTCCTCAGCAGCCTGAACTGGAAAAATAGATAAAGAAAAAAATAGAAGAAGTAAAACAATTAAGCTAGATTTTCTCATGTTTTTTAAATTTTATATAAAATATAATTCCCGAAGAGATTAGTGGGATTAGTAATAGAAGCCAAAGGTAGTGGTAATTTCTTGTGGTATTCTTATGAGGAATTTGTATAGGTGTGAAAATATTTAATATGACATTTCCTTCTATTTGCTTTCCATCCTTTGTGATTTCAGTATATTTAATATCGTATACTCCTTCGGAATTAATGATGGCTGTATCATAAGAAAATGAAACATCTACTGCATCCATACTTATAATTCCAGCTTCCTTTAGCATCTGTAGAAGCTCGCTATTTGAAAAGGTCTTTCCTAAGGGTAAGAATAAAGTTTTTTCAACACGGATAATAGGAGAATGTGTATCATTTAAAATATATTTAAAGGTTTCTTCTCTAGTGTTATTACTTCCATCAGTTAAACTAAGCGTAAGAACATATTCCTTGCCCTCCTCTCCAGTACAGGTGTTAGATACTATTACTAAATCTGCAGGAGACAGGTCATAATAATTATCTGAAACCTCAAAAAGTGCTAGGATTTCTTCCTCTTGAAGAACGTGATTCGTTTGGATTTTGTCTCCACCACCCTTTAAAGAAATTGTTGGTTTGGTAGTATCCACAATATTAATATAGAGAATAGCATCACTACAACTTCCGTCTAAATCTCTTGCTGATAATTTGTATCTATATCTTCCTAATTTATTTAAATTATTTTTTAAATGGTCCATATCAGTATAAAATTTTATAATATCTTGCTCTGGTGTATAATTATCGCTTATTAGAAAATGCTTATGTATGTCCTCCATGGATAGTTCTGTATTAACCTCTATGTTTATTTCTGCATCATCATCAAGAAAGTTAATTTTAGGAGGTATAAAGTCCTTATATTCAATAATGTCAAAAATTGCTGTTTCATTTCCAGCTGAATCAGATACCTTAACAGAAATATAAAAGCTACCTAGCCTTCTATGTTCGGGATCATAATTTGTTTCTAGCGTTAGGCGATTCGTTATCGTTTTATCCACATTATCCTCAGCACTATACCTTGCTTTCAACTCGTCTATAGATATTGGGTGATCAATGCTAGTAAAGTGATGTTTATTACCTGCTAGAGTCGGATCTGAATTTATTTCTTCAGTCAATATAGATAATGCAGTTAATGAGTAAGAGTAGTTTATATCTGTAAAAAATACAGCAGAAGAATGAACCTTAAGAATCATAGCCCCAACCTTATCTGTATCATTAAAATAAGTATTAAAAATATCTATTAATTCTTCTTGTATTATTTTTTCTGGCAGGTCTAACGGACCTGTTTTTTTAAAATCCTCTAAGCTTATTTCTTGCTTCCCTTGCACTAATTCATAGGAGAAGTTTCCTTTAAAATTATCCCTTGATATAGCATAAGGATATGTGCCAATGATATAATATCCTTTCGAAAGAACTGTGGCAAAAGGGGTATCCACTGGATGTGATTCGTACAACTCTATAGATTCATAGTAGGCCTCTGCCTGAACAGTCTTTCTCCATCCAAGACAGAACAAAAGAGTCAAAGACGTAATTAAAAATAAAATTTTTTTCATAATTTCCTTTCTTATAAAGCTACATTTTTTGTGCTTCATAGAATAATTACAGAAATTAATCATATTTTTTAATATTATCAATATTTAAAAAAATTTTAATGAGAAAATATTACGATAAAATTTAATACAGGTAAAAGTTTTAATCAACATTATCTTCATTCTTTAAATAAATAAGTTGTAATTAACAAATTTTAATTCTTTATAAAAATACTATAAAATTATGGCTTTTTATGATAAAATCATATAAGGAAGCGTAATTATATTACAGGGTTTAAAAAAAAGATTTTTACAAAAATAAAAACCTCAATATGAGGTAATAATCTTTTTTATGGCAGGGGCATCAGGATTCGAACCCGAACTAAAGGTTTTGGAGTTATACCCTATATAGTTTGAAACCAGCTATATCGAATTTTATTCGGTTTCCAATATGTTGGTAGAAGTAGAAAATCCTTTCAAATTGAATCAAATCGGTCTATTTTGATGGACAACTTTTGGGACAACATTTAATGATTTTATTGTTAGCTTTAAAGTACCTTTGCACAACAAATTGAATTAATCTATTTTGAATGAGAAGACATTCTTTACTTTTGATTTTATATTGATTTATCAATATATTTGCAAAAACGTTCAAAATAGGTGTTAAAGTATATGAAGAACTTAAACACTACTAAATTTAATTGATATTTCTATTTTCTCTTCTCCGCCATGATGAAGGATGATTTCCATCTGTATAGTTGGAAAAGTTACTACATTTATTAATGATTTTTGTTCGGAATTGGGCTGTACATAAATTTATTGTAGCAATTGGGTCGATGGCTGTTAATCGGTCCTTTAAATCATTTGTTTTATTGTTGTCAAAACATGTGTTGAAGTTATCATCACGGGACTTAGCATCCGTAGTATTATTTAATGCCATTCCAAGGCTACATTGGTATTGTATAGCATTAATCAAAACAATATCACAATGTAAAGTTGCAATTGATCGATATATTTTAGATTTAACTATTAGTGAAGCAAAATATTTTTTAAAGTTTTCTCCTGTTTTTCCCATTGCTGGACCAAGAGCAGAACGAGTAATAGGATCATACTCATTTTTATGTGGACTTTCAAGAATGATAACAATTGGGTTAGCGATTTTGTTTTGAATAGTATAATTATTGTTTTTGATAGAATAATCAATGTTTTCTCTGTTTGATGATGTGAACACTCCATTTGATAGTTGTCCAACAACCTGGTCTGGACATGGATTAGGATTTGCCTTTTGATTGCTTATTGCTGTTGGAAAAGAAAAATTCTTTAGAAAATTAATTGACATTGTTGTACCTCCTAACTTATATTAGTTTTTTGTAGAAGTCTTAGAACAAATATTATATTATAATTAGATATAAATTTGTTATTAGTAAAGCAATCAATGGAAGTAAGGACCATATTGCTGCAACTAACCATTTATGCTTTCTATTACAAATAACTGAATTAACATAAATTTGATTTTGCAAACTACTAGTATAATCATACTTGTCATCATTTAATAAATCTACAAAATCTTGTTTTGATATTCTAGCAACAGATTTATAATAATTTACATCGACTTTATCTTTTTTGCTTTTCCTTGGAAAAATTACTAAGATTAAAAAAGTTAAAGTAATTAAAGAACTTAATAAATATAAAGAAAGAAAGAAATATAATACAAAGTAATCTTCTTGTATCAGATAATCCAGTAATACTCTCTAAAAGAAGAAGACTTAATGTAAAAGTAATGCTCACTATGGCAAGTAATATATTAGCCTTATTATCAAAATTATTTATTTGTGATTGAACATTAGATAGCAAATAATCATAATCTATTTTTTCTTTTTCCATTTGTCCATACCCTCTATCCTTTCATTCCATTTTCTATCCATTCATTAAATTCTGAACGCACTATATTACATTCATATAAATCCTCATAAGAATTATACCTGATCCAATTTTCATATTTAGGATTCTCCTTTTTTAAATCTGCAATAATGTTATTATAGAAGACTTCACTCATAGCGATAGGTTTTATATCATCTCTATTAGCAGTAGAAGATAAATTTGATGCATCTACAACAGCTTTTCCAATCCATATTTTATCATTGATCCCAGTTCCTGAACGTCCTGCCTTTATTATTAGTTCTTCATCGCATCCTAATCCAATACCAGCTGTTATAGGGGCATAGCCATAATCCGTTATTATTTCGTTAAACATTTTCATAAAAGTATTAGTTAATACTGCAATATTAAATATTTCGACTAAATCACTCTTGTATTGCGTATCATAAATTGCATATACACAATCTCCTCTAATTCCAATTTGTCTATAATTCCTAAAATCTTGAAAAATCGTTATAATTTCAGATGTAAAAGCTCGCATAAGACGAGCTAATCTTTCATCCTTTGTATCAAAAAGTTCTGAAGAATCCTTGATATCTATAAAAATGGCTCCTGCCCAAGTTAAATAAGCATTTGTAAAAGTAAAGGCATTATCGCTATCAGGGATACCCTCACTTTTAATAACTTTAGTTTCAGTCTTTAAAATATTAATTATATTGCTTCGACTATCATGATAATCATACATAATGGTTTATCCTCCTAATTTACTACATTTTGTTGGTGAAATTATATCATAGATATTGTCTAAAGTCCAAAAATTTTGTTTTTTTTTGCTAAAAAACAAAAAATTGAAATGTAATATAAAACTTTATCACTTTGTTTGATTAGGAATTTCTAGTTAGTTTATTTCTCAAGTTGTATTTTTTTAAAACAATTTTCTTTCTTACAGTGTTAACTTCTGTATAAATCTCTGTAGTAGAAATAGAAGAATGTCCTAGTAACTCCTGAACACTTCTTAAATCAGCTCCATTAGCAAGTAAGTTAGTAGCAAATGTGTGTCTTAAATAATGTGGTGTGGCAGAAGGAGATATTTCGCTTTTATCTCTGTATTTAGTAAATATATTTTCAATCCCATAAATACTTAAAGTATCATGAAATTTATTTACAAATAGATAGTCATGATTTACTTTAAGTTTTTTTCTTATGCTTAACCAAGTTTTTAAATTGTTCCAAGTTTCTAAACTTGAGATATATAATAATCTTTGTTTCTTTCCCTTCCCGTGAACAAGTAATACACGTTCAGAAGTAATAATATCTTCTAGCTTTAAATTGGATACCTCAGCTATTCTCATACCTGTAGAAAGAAGAAGATCTATAATACACAAATCTCTAACAGCTTGGAAGTAAGCAAAAGAAGTAGTAGTTTGATTTAGATTATCATACATATAATCTAGCAATTTACTAACATCTTTCACAGGTATAGTTTTAGGTAACCTTTTTTCTTTTTTAATTTTTATTTTATATTTATCTAATGGATTTGTCCATTTTGTTTCTTCCTCAATGAATCTCAAAAACATCTTGATTGTGATTAGTTTTCTTGTAACAGTAGTATCCTTATAAGTTTGAGTTAAGTATTGAATATAACTCATAATAGATTCTTGAGTTACTTTCCCATTTGTAAAGTCAATCAAGTGATTCAAATCTGATGTATAGGCTTTGATACTTTTTATATCCAAGTTTTTAGATACCATCATTTTAGTTATAAATATCTCCCTATACTTTATTAAATTCATTTATTTTCCTCCAAAATTCGATTTCTAATTGTAAATTATAACATTTTATTGTATAATTTACTCAAAATAACGATAGATTATTGGGAGGAAAA
>CAOSZT010000042.1 GCA_948528155.1 uncultured Clostridia bacterium
TTTATTATTTTATAATTTTTTTAAGGTATTTTTATACTATTTTTGGTAAGAAATTAGCTTACATTTTTTACATATTAATGATTTTATATCTTTATTATACTTATAGTCAATCATTTAGGAATATTTTTTTATGTATTAATGTGTAGATTTTTTAATCTGTTTCTTGAAGGTGAATAGTATAATAAAATAAATTCTATACTACAACTAAGTAACTATAAAGCAACTAAAACAAAACTCTATCTCATTTTCGACAAAAATAATTAAAAAACTTTTTCTAATGCTTCTGTTTTTATTTATAAATCAATTACTAATTGGTCTACTTTTATTTTATTTTCTATTTTCTCTTACTTCCTTTTGAGTATAAAAAAACACTTACAAATCAGTAAATGTTTTTGTTTTTAAAACAGTTCTCTAATATAATTTTCTGTTTTATTCTTTAATTGTTTTTTATCTTCTTCATTTAATGAAACCATATCTCCTAATTGAATTTGCCTTATACTATCTGAATTTACTTCTTTACTAAAATTTTTATATATGTATATTCCAAATAAAATTACTATTAATATTATAACTATGACTAATCATATTTTCCAATTTCTTAATATATTTTTTTCTTCCATTACATTTCGACCTCATTATAAATATCAACTACTGTTTTTAGTAAAAAAAATACTGTAAATCCTACTATTAATACTCCAAAGCCTCCAAATATACCATACCAATTTATTTCTGTAAAAGAAGTAGCATATTTTGATGTTGCTTTATATTCTATTATTGAAAAATTAGCCCATATAATTATTGCACTTATTATTGATAAAATAATATTTATATTAGCCATAAAATTTAAACATTTTGCATTTGTTATTTTTTTTTCATCATTTTTTTCTTCTTTATGTATCTCTACTTCTTTGTATTTTTCTTCAACATCTTCATTTATATCATCATCAAATACTATATGACAATATGGACAACTTTCATCTAATTCATTAATATCTTTTCTACAAACTGGACATTTTACCATTTCTATCCCCTCCTGTATAAAAGAATAACACATATCAAATGTCAAAATTTGTCGTTTTTTGTATGTTTTTGCATTATTTTACAATATTTTTATATATCTAAAAAAATCCTCTGCTCCAACTTCTTTTTTATTCTTACTTTCAACTTTGTTTAACTCTGCATATTCTTCCATTATCAAAGGAATTTCATCAACATAATAATCTTGCATAAATTCTCTTTTACTTATTCATATTTTTATACAAATGGCATTTGTTCTTTGAAGCCAATTAGGAGCATAGCTTTGTTTATTATTGGCTTTTATTTGCTCGAAAAAACTTTATAATTCGTTTATCTTCCAAAATTTTTGAATAATATCTAGTCAATGGGCTAAAACTTAAAAAAAATGTAATATATCTCATAAAAAATTTCACTCTATACAACATACTTATGCTTCTATGCTTTAAAAAAATTATAGAAAGTGTTGCTGAACTTAGGGGACATTCTGCTATTAGTATAACTCAAATATATTTACATAGTTCTACTAATCAAAAACAAAATGCAGTTAATAAATTAGATAATTTATTCAAAACCAAGTCGGGAAAAATAAAATAACATATATCCATTTGCTTGATATATGCTATTTTTAGCCATTTTGTAACCTCTTGGTAGCGAAGGGGAGAAATGATTTTATCGTTTTTATTCATTTCTCAAAAATATTTTTTCTTTATTTCAAGCCATTTGTAGCTACTATCATTTTTAATTATTTTTATTTAATCTTAAACTAGGTGGCTAAAAAGTGGCTAATTTTTTTTAATATCATTTTCTTTATTTATCAAAAATTTTTCTATTACTTTATAATCCTTAATTTCAAAATCTAAACATATTTTTATTAATAATGTTATAAATTCTTCCCTTTTATTATATTTCTTACTTAATGTTTTTGCTAATTTATTTAATACTCCTTCTTTTGTTTCTTTCATAAACAATCCACTCCCTCTTTCGTGATTTTTACAATTCACTGTCAGAGGATTGTATTCTTTTCTAATTATATTATTCCTTTTCTCTTTTGTAAATACTTTTTCTACATTTTTCATGCTTTTTTCTTCTGTTTTCATATAAAAATTCCTCTCTTTCGTAAATTTATTTGACAATTCACACTTTAGAGGTTATACTTACAGTAAACAATCATTTTAATGTGAATTGTTTTTTTGGTATGGAAGATATGGTTGATTTGCGGTTTTACATATCTTCCTATATATTATTTACAAAAGTTTTTATTTTGTCAAGTCTCTATCTCATTTTCGACAAAAATAATTAAAAAACTTTTTATTTTTTCATTTTTTTTATTCTTTTTTTATTGACTTTTTTTCTTTTTTTTTCTATAATTATCTTATACTTTATTAGTGTTCTAGTTTTAAATTTCATATTATCCACTCTAAGATGAAGATTTTTCTTCATCTTATTGTTTTTTTTCTCCTTTTTGTAGTATAATATATTTGGCGGGCTTAGATGATAAATTAATAATATTATTATTCATTTAAGCTTTGCCTTTTTATTTTAGGAGGTGTTTTATGTTTTACGATTATTCTAAAGTTCTTTCTTACCGGTGCTATGTTTAATTTCCTTATCGGTGAAAGAGGTGTTGGTAAATCTTTTGGTATGACTAAATTTTTGATTTCTCAATTTTAAAAAAAAGGTGAACAATTTGCTTATGTTAGACGCTATAAATCTGATTTGTCTAAATCTGTTCCTATTTTGTATTCAGAAACCATTTTAAACTATTTATACAATTTTACTATACATTTTTTAAAAATTTTATTGCTATTTCTTCATTTTCAACAAAAAATATATCTTTACAATATTACTTTCATATATAAAATCTTTTAATGGTTTACTTGTATATTTTGAAAAATCTCCATATATTGAAAATTTTGTTTGATAATTGATAAATTTCTGTAAAATTTCTCCTGCTAATCCTTTACTTAATATAAAGAAATCTTCTATTATTGCTTCTTTATTTAAAGCTATTTTATTGCAGTTTGTTTCATATTTTATAGTCATAATAAAATCTATTGCAGATTGAACATCTTTAATTATAACCTCATTACTTTTTATTATTGGTATATCATTTATAACTTTTGTTTCCATTTTTGTCCCCTTATAAATTAATATATACCATTTTTTATATTAAATTAACTAATTATATAAACTAAATAACTAATTAATGGAAAATTAAATATCATTATTTCTTTTATAGCTCTTTTACCAATACCTTTAAAATATAAATAATTAAAATATTTATGAATTGGAAAATAAATAATTTTAGTTTTTTGTGCTTTTTCATAATATTTAATAACATCATTTTCTAACTGTTGTAACTTATTTTTTGTAATATTACAATTATAATCTTTACACATCAAACAGCCTGCTAAATATGTTTCAGTAATGACTTTATATCTATATTTAAGATAAGATTTATAACTATTACCATTTTCTTTTTTCCAAATTTTCATATTTTGTTTAAAACTTCTACCACCAAAGATATTGTTTCCATGAAGTCTATATCCCATAAGAGGTTTATTTATATAATATATCCCTTTTAAATTATTAGCAATATATATTGAATGCCAATCATGTGCAAAAGTTTTTTCTGTAAAAGGTAACATTTTTTCTTTTACTGTTTTGGTAATCATTTGACTACAACCAATTGCTATATGTCTTACAAATGGTTGTATAAAGTTTTTTCCATTTAATTTTGGTAGGTTTTTATAATCTAAATAACTATTATGAATTATTTCTCCTTTTTCATCAATCTGATTTGCATCACAATATACTGCATCTACATTTTTTTCCTTTATTATATTTAAACTTTCCTCTATTTTATTTGGATACCAAATATCATCATGGTCTGAAAAGGCTATATAATCTGATGTTGATTGTTGTAATAAAAATTCAAAATTTTTTGTACATCCTAAATTTTTTTGTTGAAAGTATAGTTTTATTCTATTGTCTTGTTTTTCATATTCTTTCAGAACTGTTCTTACTTCTTCATTTGGTGAACAATCATCTGATATTAGCAAATTAAAATTTGTATGTGTTTGTTTTAATATACTATCTATTTGTTGTTTTAGGTAATTTATATTTGTATTATATGTTGATAATAAAATATCTACTTTATTTTCCATTTTTATTGCCTTTCATTCTATTTACATTATTTTATGATATTTATTTTATCAATCTCAAAGTTTCCTTAGCAATCATTAATTCTTCATTAGTAGGAATTACATAAATTTTAACTTTAGAATTGTCTTTAGAAACAAGCTTTTCCTCACTTCTAATATTATTTTTCTCTACATCAACATCAATACCCATAAAAGCTAATCTTTCACAAATATTTTTACGTATATTAATTTGATTTTCGCCAATACCACCAGTAAATACTAAATAATCAAATCCATTCATAGCAACAGCATATTTGGCTATATAACTTGCAATAGTATAAGTAAAATTCTCTATTGCTAATTTTGCATTCTCATCACCTTCATTTGATTTATTTTCAATTTCCCTAAAATCTGGTACCATATTTGACATAGCAGAAAGACCTGATTTTTTGTTCAATTTATCTTCCATTTGTGAAGGTGTTAAATTTTCCTTTTTCATAATATATGTAACAACTGAAGGATCTAAATCTCCACTTCTTGTAACCATTGATAATCCACCTAAAGGAGTTAATCCCATACTTGTATCAATAGATTTTCCAGCTTTTATAGCACATACACTTGCTCCTTGTCCTAAATGACATACAACCATTTTTGTATCTTCTATTGGCTTATTTTCGATTTCAGCAAGTCTTTGTGAAACATACATATATGATGTTCCATGAAATCCATATTTTCTAACACCATATTTTTCATAATATTCATATGGAATAGGATAAATAAATTTATCTTTTGGCATTGATTGGTGAAATGCTGTGTCAAATACTCCAACCATTGGTTTGCCTGACATAACCTCTCTACAAGCCTTAATTCCTAATATACAAGCTGGATTATGTAGTGGTGCTAAATCTGAATATTCATTTAAAACACTTTCTACATTTTCATCAATTACAACAGATTCTGAAATTTTTTCTCCTCCATGAACTAGTCTATGTCCTATTGCATTTATTTCATCTAAACTGTCTATTACTTTATATTCTGGATTTGTAAATTGTTTTAGAGTAAATTCTATTGCTTCTGAGTGATTATATACTGCATTTTTTATTTCTATTTTTTGCCCATTTACTTTATGTGTTATAAAGGCCTCATCTTCCCCTATTCTTTCATATCTTCCTGATGCCATTACATCCTCTGTTTCCATATTAAATAATTGATATTTTAGTGATGAACTACCACAATTTAAAACTAATATTTTCATTTTTAATCCTCCTTTTGAGACAAGTGGGACAGTCTTCAATTTGTCTCATTTTTATCATTTTTTTATTAAATTCGACATATTTTTGAGACAAATTAAGACTGTCCCACTTGTCTCAAAGTTTCTCTTGCAATCATTAATTCTTCATTTGTTGGAACTACATATACTTTTACTTTTGAAGTTGAGGCTGAAATTTCGCCTTCTTCTCCTCTTATCTTATTTTTTTCATCATCTATTTTCACACCAAAAAACTCAAGTTGTTCACAAATAGCTTTTCTTGAAAATGGACTTTTTTCTCCTACACCAGCTGTAAAAGTTAGTATATCAATTCCTCCCATTGCTACTGCACATTTTGATACATATGCTGCTACTAAATAGTGGAATATGTCTAATGCAAGTATTGCTTGTGTTCCTCCTGCTATGGCTTCATTTTCTATGTCTCTAAAGTCTACTGATAATCTTGATATTCCAAATACTCCTGATTGTTTGTTTAATATATTTTCGATTTCTTGTGCTGATAACTCTTCTTTTTTCATTATATATGAAACAATTGAAGGGTCTAAGTCTCCACTTCTTGTTCCCATTGGTATTCCTCCTAATGGTGTTAATCCCATACTTGTTTCTACTGATTTGCCATTTTTTATAGCACATACACTTGCTCCTTGTCCTAAATGACAATTTACTATTTTTAGGTCTTTTATATCTTTTCCTATAATTTCTGATATTTTATATGCAACATATTGATGTGATGTTCCATGTGCTCCATATTTTCTTATTCCATATTTTTCGTAATATTCATATGGAATTGGATATATATATCTTTCTTTTGGTATTGTTTGATGGAATGCTGTATCAAATACTGCAACCATTGGAATATTTGGTGCTATTTTTTTACAGGCTTCTATTCCTAAAATTGCTGCTGGATTGTGTAATGGTGCTAAATCACTGCATTTTCTTATTTCTTCAATTACTTCTTCTGTTATAATTACAGGTTGTGAATATTTTTCTCCTCCTTGAACTACTCTATGTCCAACTCCACTAAGTTCGTTCAAATTATTTATTACACCATAATTACTATGTACTAATCTAGTAATTATAAATTCTAATGCTTGTTCATGATCTTCTACATATTTCTCAAATTTATGTTTTTCACCATTTACTTTGTGTGTTAAAAATGAATTTTGTTGACCTATCCTTTCAAAATATCCTTTTACAAGCATTTTTTCTGTATCCATGTCGATTACCTGATATTTTAATGATGAACTTCCTGAGTTTAAAACTAAAATTTTCATAAAATTCCTCCACTTTTTGTGTCTATTTCCCAATTAAATTTTTAATAATTGATATTTTATTTGTAGTTTTGTGCTTGTACTGCTGTTATTGCAACAACACCTGCAATATCTGTATAACTACAACCTCTTGAAAGATCATTAACTGGTTTAGATATTCCTTGACATAAAGGTCCATATGCTTCAGCTTTTGCTAATCTTTGAACTAACTTATAACCTATATTTCCAGCATCTAAATTTGGAAATATTAATACATTAGCATTTCCAGCAACATTACTTCCAGGTGCTTTTGACTTTGCAATTTCTGGAATAATTGCAGCATCTAATTGTAGTTCTCCATCTGCTTTTAGCTGTGGCTCTTTTTCTTTTAATAGTTTGGTTGCTTGTATTACTTTGTTTGTTAATTCAGATTTTGCACTTCCATATGTAGAATAAGAAAGCATTGCAACTTTTGGCTCTTCCCCTACTAATTGTTTAAAACTTTTGCTTGAAGATATTGCTATTTCTGATAACTCTTCTACATTTGGATTTGAATTTAATCCACAATCACCAAAGATAAAAGTTCCATTTTCGCCATATTTACAATCTGGTATTACCATTACAAAAAATGCTGATACTAATTTTGTGTCTGGTGATGTTTTTAGTATTTGTAATGCTGGTCTTAAAGTATCTGCTGTTGAGTGAATTGCCCCAGAAACTAGACCATCTGCTTTTGTTTCTTCGTCTTTTACCATTAACATTCCAAAATATACTGGATCTAATACTTTTTCTCTTGCTTGTTCTATTGTCATTCCTTTGTTTTTTCTTAGCTCATATAATAATTGTACATATTTTTCATAATTTGGAGATGTTTGTGGTTCTATTATTTCTGTTCCTTCTAATTTTATATTGTTATTTTCCGCTTTTTGTTGTATTTCTTTTTTGTTTCCTATTAGTATTATGTTTGCATATTTTTCATTTAATACTATTTCTGCTGCTTTTAAAGTTCTTATATCTTCTGCTTCTGGTAATATTATTGTTTTTATGTCTTTTTTTGCTCTTTGTTTTATGTTTTGTATGAAGTTCATTTTTACCTCCTTTTTGATGTTTTTATTATATATTTAATTTGAAAAAAGCACAATACTTTTTAAGAAAGTTGTGCTTTTTTTGTTACTAGTTAATGTTTAATTATTTTACTTTACTCCATATATTTCCATTACAGTAGAAGTTCCATTAACCCTTGCTTTTATTATATTATCTGAATCATTATATAATAAACCATAATAAAATCCACCATCATAAAATATTGGCTCTATATATGAAGTTTCATTTGAATTTTTTAGCTTATTTAATGAAACTGTCATTTGCCCTTTAATAACATTACTACTATGCATAATATATATCATAAAAAATTTATAACTATCTAAATTAGGTATTTCAAAATCTGTAAATGTGGTTTGAGTTACTCTTGCTAATGCCTCTTCCTCTTCCTCTTCACTTATACTATCTCTTGTTCCTAATACTTTATTAATTTCATTTTCATAATCTGATAATGTTATATTTTCTTCTTTTTGTGCTGTGTCTGCCTTATTTTTTGCTTGTTCTACATTATTTAATATTCCACTATCAAATAATTGTGTTATTGTAATTGTAGCTAATACAAGTAATAATATTATTGTAATGACCAATGATATTAGTGTTATTCCACTATTCTTTTCAATTTTCAATTTTTTCATCAATTTATAAACTCCTCTTCTTCTGTATCCATATCATTTCCAGTTTATAATATATATCTATATCTATAATAATATCATCAATATTATTTATATATTAAGTATATTTTTTATCAACTTCTTTTAACATAACATCATGTGCACTACCTTCGGCAATACTAACATTAGAAACTAGAGTTAATCTAGCTTTTTCATGAAGTTCTTTAATAGAAGTAGATCCACAATTACACATAGTAGATTTTATTTTTGCAATAGTAACAGCTAAGTTATCTTTTAAATGACCAGCATAAGGAATATAAGAATCAACACCTTCTTCAAAAGATAATTTCTTTTTATCTCCACCTAAATCATATCTTTGCCAATTTCTAGCACGATTTGAGCCTTCTCCCCAATATTCTTTTACAAAATTATTTCCTATTTTTAAAACTCTTGTTGGACTTTCATCAAATCTTGCAAAATATCTACCCATCATTACAAAATCAGCTCCTAAAGCAAGAGCAATAGTTATATGGAAATCATGTACAATTCCACCATCAATACATAAAGGTATATATATACCTGTTTCTTTAAAATACTCATCACGAGCTTCAGCAACATCTATTAAAGCAGAAGCATTACCACGACCAATTCCTTTGGTTTCACGTGTTATACAAATAGATCCTCCACCTACACCTATTTTTATAAAATCAGCTCCAGCTTTTGCTAAATACATAAAACCTTCTCTATCTACAACATTTCCAGCACCAATTTTCACAGTGTCTCCATATTTTTCTCTAACATAATCAATAGTATTTTTTTGCCAAACAGAATAACCATCAGAAGAATCCATGCAGATCATATCAACACCTGCATCTACTAAAGCTGGTATTCTTTGTTCATAATCTCTTGTATTTATTCCTGCACCAACTATGTATCTTTTATTTTCATCTAATAAAGAATTTGGATTATTTTTTCTTTCTTCATAATCTCTTCTAAATACAAGATTTTTTAAATTCCCTTCTTTTGTTAAAATAGGTAAACAACTGATTTTTTTATCCCATATAATATCATTTGCTTCTGATAAAGAAATGCCTTCTTCAGCACAAATTATTTTGTCAGCTTTAACCATATAATTATCAATAGGAGCATCTTGATTATCACGTGTTATACGATAATCTTTGTCTGTTACTAATCCTATAAATTTTCCATTTGCTGTTCCATCTTCTGTAATCATAACTGTTGAATGACCTGTAGTTTCAATTAATTCTATAACTTCTCTTAAAGATGTTCCACTTTTTACATTAGAATCACTTACCACAAAACCTGCTTTATGTTTTTTTACATTATGTACCATTTTTGCTTGTGACTCAATTGATTGAGATCCATAAATAAATGCAACTCCTCCCTCTCTTGCAAGTGCTATTCCCATTTCTTCGCCTGATACTGATTGCATTATTGCTGAAACCATTGGTATATTTGCTGTGTATTTTGCTTCTTCTCCTTTTTTAAATTTTACTAGTGGTGTTTTTAATGATACTTTGTCTGGTACACATTCCTCTGTTGTTAAATTTGGTAATAACAAAAATTCGTTAAATGTTCTTGAAATATCTTCTAAAATCTTTGCCATTGTTTTATTCCTCCTCTTATTTTTTATTTTGGTTTTATTTTAAATTTTATTAAATTATGTGTGATTTTACTGTATTTTAACTACATATAAAAATAGTCAAATTATTCCCATTCAATAGTTGCTGGTGGTTTTGATGTAATGTCATAAACAACTCTATTTACAAATTTTACTTCATTAACAATTCTACTTGAAACTGTTTCTAAAATTTCATAAGGGATTTTTGACCATACACCTGTCATAAAGTCTGTAGTTTCAACTGCACGAAGTGCAACAGTATAATCATAAGTTCTTTCATCTCCCATAACTCCAACTGATTTTAAGTTAGTTAGTACTGCAAAATATTGATTTATACTTTTATGTAGTCCTGCATTTGCAATTTCTTCTCTGAAAATGCTATCAGCTTCTTTTAAAATATCTAGTTTTTCATCAGTAATTTCTCCAATTATTCTAATAGCTAGACCTGGTCCTGGGAAAGGTTGTCTAAATACTAAATTTTCAGGTATTCCTAGTTCTAAACCTGTTTTTCTAACTTCATCTTTAAATAAACTTCTTAATGGTTCAACTATTTCTTTAAAATCTACATAGTCAGGAAGCCCTCCAACATTGTGGTGGCTTTTAATTACTGAACTTTTTCCTAATCCACTTTCAATAACATCTGGATATATTGTACCTTGTACTAAAAAATCTACTTGTCCTATTTTTTTAGCTTCTTTTTCAAAAACTCTTATAAATTCTTCTCCTATTATTTTTCTTTTTTTCTCTGGGTCTGTTACTCCTGATAGTTTTGATAAAAATTGTTCTTTTGCATTTACTCTAATTAAATTGATATTAAATTGTTCTTTGAATATTTTTTCTACTTCATCTCCTTCATTTTTTCGAAGAAGTCCATGGTCTACAAAAATGCAAGTTAAATTTTGACCTATTGCTTTATTTAACAATACTGCTGCAACTGAAGAATCTACTCCTCCTGATAATGCACATAGTGCTTTTTTATCTCCTATTTTTTCTTTTAATGTTTTGATAGAATCTTCTACAAATGAAGACATCACCCAATCTCCTGAACATTCACATATGTTGTATAAGAAATTATGTATAACTTTTGTCCCATTTATAGAACTATTTACTTCTGGATGAAATTGTATTCCATATAATTTTTTTTCTTTGTTTTCCATTGCTGCATTTGGACATGAATTTGTAAATCCTATATTTGTAAATCCTTCTGGTACTTTTTCTACAAAGTCTGTATGGCTCATTAAAAATTTATTTGTTTTTTCAAATCCTTCTAATAATGCTGAATTATTGTCTATACTTACTTGTGTTGCTCCATATTCTCTTTTTGTGGCTCTTGCTACTTTTCCTCCTAATGTATGTGTCATTAATTGCATTCCATAACATATTCCTAGTACTGGTATTCCTAATTCAAATATTTCTTTTACACATTTTGGAGAATTTTCTCCATATACACTTGCTGGTCCTCCTGTAAAGATTATCCCTTTAGGATTTTTTTGTTTGATTTTTTCTATTGTGATGTCATATGGTACTACTTCTGAATATACATTACATTCTCTTACTCTTCTTGCAATTAACTGATTATATTGTCCACCAAAGTCTAATATTAAAATTAATTCTTTTGATTTCACAATTTTTACCTCCGTTTTTGTTTTGTAATATTTTATCATAAATTGACATAGAAGTAAAGAAAAAACGAAGATAAAAATTTTATCTATTTTTATCTTCTATCTAATAAACTTTTTACAACACCTTCATCAATTAAAGTTGCAAAAACATTTTTTATTATAATTAATATTATTGGTCCTATTAACATGCCTAAAATACCAATAAATTTAAAACCTGTGTACATTGCAATTAATGTGAAAATTGGATGAGTTCCAATATGTTTACTTACAAGTCTTGGTTCTAAAAATTGTCTAATTATTGACATTATTGCAAATAAAATAATGATAGCAATACCTAATTTTAAATCTCCATTTAATCCTGAAATAATAGCCCAAGGAACCATTACTGTTCCAGAGCCTAAAATTGGCAGTGCGTCAACAAAGCCTATTAATAATGCCATAAGTAAAGGATATTCTATATTAAATTTTGAAAATTTTAATATATATAGTCCAATTAAAGAAATAATAAAAGATACTAAAATTAGTGTTGCTTCTGCTTTTAAGTATCCTCCTAATGTTTTTGTTAGTTCTCTAATATGTGTTCCTAATTTGAATACCCATTTTTTAGGAAAATGATGTTCTATTTGATCTAATATATATACTTTATCTACACATATTAAATAAAGTGCCATTATTGTTATTACAAAATAGATTGCTATTGTTGGTATTGATGTTACCATATTTAATAATCCTGTTAAGGCATTTCTTGCCCAATTTGATACTGTATTTAGTAATCCTCCTGTTGAATTTTGTAAAATTGTTGATATTTCGTTTGGTAAGTGTATTTTATCAAAGTCAAATTCATTTGTTATATTTTGAAATAATATGTATGCTTTTTCTACATATCCATTTAGACCTTGTAATAAGTTTGAGGCTTCTGAAAATATTGCAATTATTCCCCATATTATACTTCCTAATATTACTATTGATACTATTACAAATATTATTATTGAACTTGCTTTTCTTGTTAATTTTGTTTTTTTCATTATATATCTTATTATTGGCTCTATTATTAGTGATATTATAAATGCTATTAAAAATGGCATATAAAATATTGATAGCTTAAACCCTAAATATAGTGAGGCTAAAATTAATACAACATATAAGATTTTTCTTAATACTCTTGTCCAATATGACATATCTATAATCATAATATTTTTCTCCTGTTATTATTATACGTTGATTTTTATTTTATATTCTTAAAAAATATCTAATTATAAATATCCTAATGCTTAAAACATCAGTTATGCAACTGATGTTTCAAGTATTAGGATATTATTAAATATTTTCCCAATATAATTTGTGTTTTTCAGGTAACTTTAACTCATGTACCTTTTTTTGTAAGTCTTCAAGACTGCTTGCGCTCAAGATTTCTTGAAACTTAATTCCTTCCAAGTAGTCTCTTTGCAAAGTTTTCATGGCTTTTTCATTGTCTTCATCAAGCCATAATGCCATCTGCTTGTTATTTGGGTAAAGTTCTTTCATTTCGACTTTAAATTCTTCACTATATTTCATGTTACCCTCCTTTGCCTTGAAAAAAGATATCTCTCTTATTAGCTACTAATATTTCTTACTATATTTTATACTAATTAACATAAAATATCAAGTTTTTTACTAATTTTTATATATTTTTGTTACTAAATGTTACTTATTTATAGTTGTCAAAAAGCTATATAATTCATTTTTTATTGATCATTTTTATGAGTATTACAATCACAAATGTTATTTATAGTATTACAAACCTCTTGCTTACCTAATTCAGTATCATTTTGAGCTAAATCGCCTAAAGTTAAAATACCAATAACACAATTACCTTCATCACAAACAGGCAATCTTCTTATTTGGTTATTTGACATTTTGTTTTCAGCATTTACCATATCATCATTTTCTTTACAAGTACATACATTTGTTGACATTATTTCAC
Source organism: uncultured Clostridia bacterium (assembly GCA_948528155.1). Lineage (GTDB taxonomy): Bacteria > Bacillota > Clostridia > TANB77 > CAG-508 > CAG-269. The sequence continues at coordinate 13,620 of CAOSZT010000042.1, forward strand.
TTGCAGTTGTAGTATTAACATCTTTATTACAAGCAATAGTTCTTAATAATATATCTCTATCAGTTAAAATGCCACATATACAATTATTATTGTCACATACAGGAACACAACCAATATGATTATCATTCATTAGTTTTGCTATTTCTGTTATTTTTGTTTCTGGTTTTACACAACATACATTTTGACACATACAATCTTTTACTTTCATTATTTTACCACCTTTCAAATTTATTATATTACATATTTTTTCTATAATAGAAAAAAATGAGAATATTGTGCAAAATTTAATTTGCATTCTCATTTTATTTTTTACATTTTAAAAATGATTATTCATTAAATTTTTTTTTAGTAAAAAAATCATTAATACTCAAAAATATCAAAACTAGATGTTTCAAAATCTCTATCAAAAGGCATCATTCCTGGTCTTGGTCCAAAAGGTGGTCTCATTGGTGGTCTTGGTGGTCTAGGACCAGGTCCTGGGCCTCCTGGACCTGGCATTGGTGGACGTGGATTATGTGGTCCTCCTGGTCTTCCTGGCCTTCCAGGTCTATTTAACAATTCTCTAATTAATAAAATTTTAATTATATCTCTTAAGCCTCTATTAATTTGCCTTGTTTCTCTTTTTTCTTCAGTTGTTTCTGTTACTTTTACTTCTGCTTTCTTATCTGGCATTTTTCCTATTTTTCCATTTGTTGATTCTGTTGTTCTAACTTCATTTGTTAAATTAATGTTTAATTGGATTTCATTTCTTTCTTCTAAAGCATAATAGATTTCGTCTGTCATATTTTCAATGTCTTCATTGTTTAAATTTCCTCTTATATTTGTACATTTTTTTGTTACCATTGGATATACAATTTTATATATTTCAGGATAACATTTTTCTAATTCCATTTCTGATCTTGCTTCAAAGTTGTTTGTATTATAATCTTGATAGTTATATGTTCCTACTGGTGGATATCCTAAAATACTTCTTATGTATTCATCATATGTTTCATTATACATAATAAACCTCCCTTATTTTTCTAATATATAATATGAAAAAGGTCTTCTTTTGTTACAAACCTGATAAGAAGAAAAACGGGAAAAAGTGGACGGGACAAAGGGACGTTGCTAAGACAAAGGGAACGAGACAAAGGGAGACACAAAGGGGACGTTGCTAAAAATCCCTAAATGGCGGGAAAAAGGGACACTCCTTG
>CAOSZT010000043.1 GCA_948528155.1 uncultured Clostridia bacterium
TAATTAATACATATATATTATATATTATTTTACCAGTATATTCAAGCTTTTTACAAGGAATTTTAATCATATTACAGAAATCTCTATTTCACTATATATCTTTCTAATCTTTCACCTAGTCTACTTAATAATTCATTTGTGATAGTTTCTGCTGTATTTGCAACATATTCTGCTGTAATTTCTTCTTTCTCTGCAATCAGTGTAACAATATCACCTTGAGCAACATTTTTTATATTAGAAACATCTATAACTAATTGATCCATACAAATTCTACCAATTATCTCTGCATATTCTCCTTTTATAACTACTTTTGCTTTTTTATTTGATAAATTTCTTGGATACCCATCTGCATATCCAATACAAACCGTTGCAATTTTTTTACGATCATTAGATATAAATGTTCTGCCATAACTTACTGCTTCTCCTTTATTAATTTGTTTTACACTTGTTACTCTTGCTTTTACAGATAACACTAGTTTTAGATTAATTTTTGTATTTGTTTTATCTTTATAATTACTATAAACACCATACATTATTATTCCAGAACGAACATAATCACATTTTAAATCTGGATAATTTAATATTCCATAACTTGCTTGTATATGGATTTTTCCTGTATCATATCCTAATTTTTTTATTTCTTCTATAAAATTAAAAAAATAGTTTATTTGATTTTTTGTAAAATCTACATCATCACTTTCTAAACTATCTGATACAGAAAGATGGCTAAAAGTTCCCAAAATTTCTATATTATCCATTTGATATATTTTGACCAATTTTTCTATATTTTTATGCCATTCTCCTATTCGATTCATTCCAGTATTTATTTTAATATGTACTTTAATTTTGCTATCTAATTTCATATCATTTATTTTTTTAGCATATTCATAATCTACAATTGTTTGTATCAAATTATATTTTAGAACATATCTTATATCTGAAAAATCTGTATATCCTAAAATTAATATATTTCCTTTTATATCATTTTTCCTTAATATTATCCCTTCTGATAATGTTGCTACTGCAAAATCTTCTATTCCCATCTGATTCAATTTTCTTGCTATTTCTATTATTCCATGACCTATATTATATCACAATTCACAAACAAGTTCTTCCATCAAATTATGAACAGAAACAATTTTATTTACTTTACTAACATTACTACCACAAAAAATCAATCCTTCATCAATTTTACCCTTAACAGAATTAATCAAAGCTTTAGTGATACAATAAGGACTATTAGCTACATTACACGTTTTAATACAATTATAGCATTTTGCAATTTTACATTTCTCATTTTCAACTTTTTTTATAAATTGATTTCTAATTGCTCTACCTGGCATTCCTACAGGACTTTTTATAATTTTAATATCTTCTTCTTTAGCTTTAACATAAGCATTTTTAAACTCTATTGAAGCATCACACTCTTTTGTTGCAACAAATCTAGTTGCCATTTGAACACCACTTGCTCCTAAATCTAAAAACCTCTTTATATCCTTAGAATCCCATATTCCTCCAGCAGAAACAACTGGAATATTATTACCTGTCTCTTTTTCTACTTCTTTAATATAATCAACAACTTCTATTGTAATATCCTCTAATTTAGGCTTAGCTCCTTCTTCTAATTCTTCATTTTTAAATCCTAAATGTCCACCAGCATCTGGACCTTCTATTACAATCATATCAGGTACATAATTATATTTTTTTATCCAATGTTTTACTATTAATTTACAACATCTAAGTGATGAAACAATAGGAGCTATCTTTGTATTTGTATTTTTTACAAATTCTGGCAATTCTTTAGGAATTCCAGCACCTGAAATAATTAAATCTATTTTTTGTTTAACACATTCTTTGACTATATCTGAATAATTTTTTAATGCTACCATTACATTTACACCAATAATTTTATTTTCTCCAGCAATTTCTCTAGCCTTTTTAATTTCTTTTCCAATAGTCCTTAAATTTGCTTTATTAGGATTTTGGGCAAAATCTTCTTCTAAATAGCCAATATCAGCAGTTGATATAATTCCTATACCTCCTTCTTTGCTGACATTTCCCGCTAAATTGTGCATAGAAACTCCTACTCCCATTCCTCCTTGAATTATTGGATATTTACTTTCTTTGTTTCCAATTTTTAAACCTTTCAAAATAACACCTCTTTCTTTTGTTATAGTTTAAACCCCCATTATATTATAACCACTATCTGCATATATAATCTGACCTGTTATACTATCTGACATATAACTTAATAAAAATGTTGCAACATTTCCAACTTGTGTTGTAGTAACATTTCTATGTAATGGAGCTTTTTCTTCAACAACAGTTAAAATAGTTGAAAAATCTTTAATTCCTTTTGCTGATAATGTTTTAATAGGTCCTGCTGAAATAGCATTAACCCTTATACCTTCTTTTCCTAAATTTTCAGCTAAATATCTAACACTTGCCTCTAAGGCTGCCTTTGCAACTCCCATAACATTATAGCCCTCTAAAACTTTTGTTGATCCATGATATGTTAAAGTAACTAAATTAGCATTTTCATTTAACATATCTAACTCTTTTGCAATTCTTGCAGTAAGTACAAATGAATAACTACTAACATCAACAGCATGAGCATATCCTTCTTTACTTGTATTTATAAAATCATTATGCAAATCTTCTGTATTAGCATGTGCAATAGCATGAACTATTCCATCTACTTTTCCATTTTCTTCTTTAATTTTTAAAAATGTTTCTCTTACTATTTCATCTTCTGAAGCTCCATTTAATACATATGCTTTACTTCCTTTAAATTCTGAAATTAATTCTTCTATTTTATCCTTATTTTCTTCTCCCATATATGTAAATATTAATTTTGCACCATTTTCATATGCTGATTTTGCAATTCCAAATGCAATACTCCATTTATTTCTTATTCCCATTATTAGTATTTTTTTATCTTTTAATAACATATTATCATCCTTTCTTTTTTGTTAGAGTACAACTCAGTTGCCGATTTTTAATTTTTCCTATTTTATTAAATTTTACTATTTAACTATTTTATATTCTCCCATATTTCTAAACTTAGTATATCTGTCTTCAAAAATCTCCTCTGCATTTAGTTTTTTTAGTTCACCAATAGTATTCATAATTTCATTTTTCAAGGAAATTACAACTTTGTAAAAATCATTTTCATTATTCATATCAGTATTACTTATATTTTCTAAAAAAGGCTCTTCAATTATTTTATCAATAACTTTCAAATCATATAAATCTTCAGCAGTAAGTTTCATTTTTTCAGCAGCTTCTTTATATCTTGAAGAATCTTTCCATAAGATACTACTATAACCTTCTGGCGACAAAATAGAATAAATTGCATTTTCTAGCATAAACACTCTATTTGCAACACCTATTGCTAAAGCACCTCCACTAGAGCCTTCTCCAATTATAATTGCAATAACTGGAACTTTCAATTTTGACATTTCAAACATAGATTTTGCAATAGCTTCACCTTGTCCTCTTTCTTCTGCACCAATTCCTGGATATGCACCTTTTGTGTCTATAAAAGTTATTACTGGTCTATTAAATTTTTCAGCTTGTTTCATAAATCTAATAGCTTTTCTGTAACTTTCTGGGTTTGGCATACCAAAATTTCTATCAATATTTTCTTTTGTGCTTCTTCCTTTTTGTTCTGCAATAACTGTAAAGTTCTGATTATTTAGCTTTGCTAAACCACATACTATCGATTTATCATCTTTAAAGTTTCTATCACCATGTAATTCAATAAAGCTATCAAAAATGTTCTCTATGTAATCAAGAGAAGTTTTCCTTTTTGGACTTCTTGCTATTTCTACTTTTTCCCAAGCTGACAGTTTTTTATTTTCCATTTTTATCAATCCTTTTATTAATTTTTATGAAATTGTATCAAATCAAAAATACACTTTTTTAAATCTTTTCTTTCAACAATCTTATCAATAAAACCATGCTCTAACAAGAATTCTGCTGTTTGGAATCCTTCTGGCAAAGACTCACCTATTGTCTGCTCAATAACTCTCTGACCTGCAAAACCAATCATAGCATTAGGCTCTGCCAAAATAACATCACCTAGACTTGCAAACGAAGCTGTAACCCCACCATAAGTTGGATCAGTTAAAACTGATATATATAACAAACCAGCTTCATCTAATTTTGTAAGAGCTGCTGTAGTTTTAGCCATTTGCATTAATGAAATAATACCTTCTTGCATTCTAGCACCACCAGAAACTGAAAATATAATAAGTGGCAATTTTAATTTTATAGCTTGTTCTATTGCATAAGTAATTTTCTCACCAACAACAATTCCCATACTACCCATCAAAAAACCACTATCCATTATACAAATAACAACATCTTCACCACTTATCTTACCTGTACCACACGCAACTGCTTCCTCAAGTTTAGTTTTTTCTCTAAGTAATTTCAACTTTTTAGGATAATCTTCTAAATTTAATGGATTAGTCGTTTCAATATTTATATCAAATTTTTTATATGTACCATCATCAATTATAAGATCCAACCTTCTATTAATATGCATTCTAAAATAATGACCACAATTAGGACAAATATTCAAATTTTCCCTTATAGTATCTTTATATAAGATTTCTTTACATTTCTCACACTTCACCCATTTCCCAACTGGGATATCTATTTTAGAATTTTTATTATATTGTGGAAGGTCTCTTTTCTTTATCTTATCAACAATCATTTTTACCTCCAACTCCTTCTATATTATATTTTTCTAAAATCATATATATATATCCTTTGGATAAGCCCATTTTATCAAAAAACTAAACATCCCTCAAAATTTCACTTTCCACAAAAGAAGTATCAAAATTCCCCCTAATAAAATTAGGATTTCTAATAATTTCAAGTAAAAAATCCTGATTTGTCTGAATTCCATCAATAACAAGCTCCTCTAAAGATCTTCTCATTTTACTAATAGCCTCATTTCTATTAACACCAAAAGTAATAATTTTAGCAATCATAGAATCATAATTAGAAGGAATAATGTAGCCATCATAAATAGCAGTATCAATTCTAACACCATTACCACCTGGAAAATGCAAACCTTCAATCTTTCCTGGACTTGGCATAAAATTTTTACTTGGATTTTCAGCATTAATTCTACACTCAATAGAATGACCTTTAAACTCAATATCCTTTTGTTTAAACCTTAAACATTCACCACCAGCAATTTTTATCTGTTCTTTAACAATATCAATACCTGTTCTCATTTCTGTAATAGGATGTTCTACTTGAATTCTAGTATTCATCTCCATAAAATAAAAATTCTTGTCTTTATCAACCAAAAACTCAACAGTGCCACAACTTGTATATCCAGCAATTTTAGTAGCCTTAACTGCAGCAACCCCCATTTTATTTCTTATTTTTTCATCAATTGCAGTTGATGGTGTTTCCTCTATTATCTTTTGATGATTTCTTTGTATTGTGCAATCTCTTTCTCCTAAATGAACTACATTTCCATGCTCATCAGCTAAAACTTGAATTTCAATATGTCTTGGATTTTGTATAAACTTCTCTATATAAATTTCATCATCATTAAAAGAATTTTTTGCTTCCTGTTTTACTAAATTGTAAGCCCTTTCAATTTCTTCTGAATTATAAACAACTCTAATACCTTTTCCACCACCACCAGCAGCAGCTTTTAAAATTACAGGATAAGCAATTTCATCTGCTATTTGTTTTACATCTTTTAAACCTTTAACACTTCCATTTGAGCCTGGAATAACAGGAACACCAGCATTTTTCATCATTTCTTTAGCATTAGATTTATTTCCCAATAAATCTATTACATCTGATTTAGGTCCTATAAATTTTATATTTGACTCTTCACATATCTTTGCAAATCCAGAATTTTCAGATAAAAAACCAAAACCTGGGTGAATACTATCAGCCTTTGTAATATATGCTGCCTCTATTATATTTTTTATATTTAGATAACTTTTTGTAGGCATTGCTGGTCCTATACAAATTGCTTCGTCTGCTAAACGTGTATGTAAAGCATCTTTGTCTACTTCTGAATATATTGCTACTGTTTTTATATTCATTTCTTTACATGCTCTTATTATTCGTACTGCTATTTCTCCACGATTTGCAATTAATATTTTATTCATAAATTACCACCCCTGACTTCTATCCTACTATTGCAAAAGTAAGTTGACCTTTTGCAGCTACTTTCCCATCTACTGTTGCAATAGCTTCTCCAACACCTATTGGACCTTTTCTTTTTATAATTTTTACTTCTAATTTTAGCCTATCTCCTGGAATAACCATTTTTTTAAATTTCATTTTGTCTATTCCACCAAATAAAGCATTTTTCCCTTTATTTTCTTCCATTGACAATATTGCTACTGCTCCTGTTTGTGCTAAACTTTCTGCTATTAATACTCCTGGCATTATGGGATTTCCTGGAAAGTGCCCTTTAAAGTACCACTCACTTTCTTCTACATTTTTGTATGCTATTGCACTTTCTCCTGGTGTATTTTCCTCTACTTCATCTATCATTAGAAATGGCTCTCGTTGTGGTATTATTTGTTTTATTTGTTCTTTATTTAACATTTTAATTCTCCTCATTTATGTTTAAATTACTTTTTAATAATTGAAATTTTATGTTAATTATGTTATAATATATTTAAGAAATTTTTTATTAACCTCGTAACTAAATTTTTTAGTTGCACCACCATTGGAGGTATTTTATATGTTAGTGGGATACAATTTTTTTGTTGTTTATGAAATTATTGAAAAAAACAAACCTGTTAGCTCTAGTATGGGCAACCTCTTTACCAAAAGCATTAGTAAGTCAGCTATTATAAGTGCTTTGGCAACAAAGCTTAATGTCGATGTAATAATATTAAGCTTAAAAAATACTTTTTAGTAAAGTAGCCCGCCTCCCTGGGGGCTTTTTATTTTATTCTAAACAATGGTGTACCATACTCAACACAATCCCCATCATTAACAAAAATCTCTGCAATCTTTCCTGCAAACTCTGACTCTATCTCATTCATCAACTTCATAGCTTCAACAATGCAAAGAGTATCGCCAACCTTCACATCTTTTCCAACCTCAACAAAAGGCTCAGAAGTAGGAGAAGGTTTAATATAAAAAGTTCCAACCATAGGAGATTTAACAACATTTCCGCAATCTTGCTCAACATCTGTACTTAAAGTTGTATCATCATTTGCTTTGGTAGTATTCAAACTATTAGCACTACAATAATCACTTTCAATTAATTTAGTATCAGTCGAATTGATTACAACAGTTTCCTGTTTTATCTCTTTTTTCATACTAATTTTAGTACCATCTGGAAAATCAATATCAATAGAAGTTAATTTTGAATTTCCCATGTCATCCATTAATTTCTTTATTTTTTCGTATTCCATAAATTACTCCTCCTCATATTTTTTAATTACAATACAACTATTATGACCACCAAAACCTAAAGAATTTGACATTACAACATTTAGTTCAGCTTTTCTTGGCTCATTTGGGACAATATCTAAATCACATTCCTCATCTTTTTCTTTATAATTTATAGTTGGTGGAACTAATTGATTTTCAATCGCTTTTACACAAATTACTGCTTCAACTCCACCTGCTGCACCTAGCAAATGTCCAACATTTCCTTTTGTTGAACTAACCATAACTTTTTTACTTGTTTCACCTAATGCTGTTTTAATTGCCATTGTTTCAGTTAAATCATTTAAATGTGTAGATGTACCATGTGTATTTACATAATCAACCTCTTCTGGTTTTATACCACTATCAGCCATTGCTCTTATAATTGCTTTTGCTCCACATTCTCCATCTGGACATGGTGATGTTATATGATAAGCATCTGTTGTAGATCCAAAACCTATTAATTCTGCATAGATTTTTGCCCCTCTTTTTTTAGCATGCTCTAGTTCTTCTAATACAACTATTCCAGCACCTTCTCCCATTACAAATCCACTTCTTTCTTTGTCAAATGGAATACTTGCTCTATTTTTATCACTAGAATTTGTTAATGCTTTCATATTTTCAAAACCAGCTATTCCTACAGAACATATTGAAGCTTCTGTTCCTCCTGCTATAACAACATCTTCATATCCTTGTTTTATTGTTTTATAAGCTTCTCCTATTGAATGTGTTGAAGATGCACATGCTGTTACTATTGCCATTGATTCACCTTTAAATCCAAATTCTATTGCTATATTTCCAGCTGGCATATTTGCTATTGACATTGGTATAAACATTGGTGAAACTCTATTATTTCCTTTTTCATAATTTATTTCACATTGTTCCTGAATCGTTCTCAATCCTGCAATTCCTGAACTTACAAATATTCCTACTCTGTCAAAATCTGTATTTTCTTTTGTTATTCCACTATCTTTTACCGCCTCTCTCGCTGCTATTACTGCAAATTGAGATGATCTGTCAAATCTTTTTGCTTGTTTTTGTTCAAAATAATCTAGTGGATTATATTCTTTCACTTCTGCTGCTAATTTTGTTTTGAATTTTTCTGTATCAAATAATGAAATATTATCAATTCCATTTTTTTTGTTTTCTATTCCTTTCCAAGTTTCTTCTACATTTTTTCCTATTGGAGTTATCGCTCCAAGTCCTGTTATAACAACTCTTTTTTCCATTTTTTTAATCCTTTCTATTGTATTTATTTTACATATATGTTATAATAATTAACAAAATATGCAAAAAATAAAGGGGGAGTCTATAATATGTCAAAAATAAAAGATTTTCATAAAAAAGCTAATGCTTTTCGGAACACAATTAAAAAAGACACTATCAACCCTACTAATTGTGAACTAAAATTAAAGTTACTTAACGATTTATGTTCACAAGTTTCAACTTCAGGCAAAATTCCTGAAAAATTTAAATTAGAATCCACATCACCTTTAGATAAGGAGATTTTGGAAGAAATATTATTTAAAGCCTTATCAATAAAATCTTCATATTGTGAGCTCATCAAAAAATATAAAAATAACAAAATCATCTATTGTTATTTTATTTATACACAATAATGCTTTCTATATAAAGTCTTTATTCTTTCTAAAAAAGATAAGGACTTTATATATTTATAATTACATCAACATTCCACCATCAACATTTATAACTTGCCCAGTTATATATGAACTTTCTTCATTTGCTAAAAATTTAACAACATTAGCCACATCTTGAGAACTTCCCATTCTTCTTAAAGGGATAGACTTTGCAATTTCTTCTTTAATATCTTCTTTTAAAACATCTGTCATTTGAGTTTCTATAAACCCTGGAGCAACTGCATTAACTAAGATTCCTCTTGAAGCAACCTCTTTTGCTAAACTTTTTGTAAATCCTATTATTCCAGCTTTTGAGGCTGAATAATTAGTTTGACCTGCATTTCCAGCAACTCCTACAACTGAAGATATATTTATAATTCTACCTGAACGAGCTTTCATCATATAACTAATTACATTTTTGGTAACATTAAAAGTTCCTACTAAATTAACATCTATTACACTTTCAAAATCTTCTTTTTTCATTCTCATTAATAATGTATCTTTTGTAATTCCTGCATTATTTACTAATACATCTATTTTTCCATATTCTGCTATAATCGCTTTTACAAATCTTTCACAGTCTTCAAAATTAGAAACATCACCTTGAACAGCTAAACATTTTACATTATTTTCCTCTATCTCTTTTTTTGTATTTTTTAAATCATCATTTTCTTTTCTATAATTAATTGCAATGTCATATCCATTTTGTGCAAATTTTAGTGCAATTTCTTTTCCAATTCCTCTTGTAGCTCCAGTTATTAGTACTACTCTATTCATTTTTCACATTCCTTCCTATTTTATGATTGTAGTATCTCACTTCAGATTTGTAAAACACTTATTTAAAATTCATTATTACTTCTTCTAAACTTTCAACATTATTAATATTTAATATTTTTATTTCTTTATTACTAGGTGTCCTTTTTACAAATCCTGATAAAGTTTTTCCTGGTCCGATTTCTATAAAAGTATCTATTCCATCTTCTAACATTTTTTGGATAGTTTTTGAAAATCTAACAGGATTAATTATGTGTTTTGCTAAAATTTCTTTTACATCATCCGTTTCGTTATAATAATCTCCATCTAAATTTTTAATTACTTTTGTTTCAAATTTATTAATCTTAATATTTTCAAGTTCTTGTTTTAAAGCATTTGAACTTTCTATTAATTTTTCAGTATGAAATGGTCCTGCTGTTTTTAAAATTCTTATCTTTTTAGCTCCCATATCTTTTGCAATAATCTCTGCTTCTTCAATTGCCTCTTTTTCTCCTGATATTGCAATCTGTCCTATACAATTGTAATTTGCTGGAACTACAAATCCTGATTTTACTTTTTTACATACATCTTCAACTTGTTCATCAGTTAGTCCCATAATTGCAGCCATTTGCCAATCTCCTTTTGGTAAGAGATTTTGCATATATTCTCCTCTTTTTTGTACTAATTTTATTCCTTCTTCAAATGTAAGCACTTTGCTATTTATTAGTGCTGTATATTCTCCAAGGCTCAATCCAGCTGAACTTTCAGATATTATTTTGTTTTGTTTTAAAATTTCTAGTATTGCCAAACTTTCTGTTAAAATTGCTAATTGTGTATATTTTGTTTCATTTAATTTTTCTTCTGGACCTTCAAAAGATATTTTTGCTACGTTTATTCCTGTTATTTTTTCTACTTCATTATATATTTCTTTTGCTATTTCATATTTTTCATATATATCTTTACCCATTCCTAGGCTTTGAGCCCCTTGACCTGGAAATAAAAATCCTATTTTCATTTTAAATTCCATTCCTTTCTCTTTTTATAATATATTTTATAACATATATAACTCTTAATGTCTTTAGACTGAAAGGTCAGTATAATTTATAACAAAAAATAGACATCTCTGTCTATCTTTTGTTTTTATTACTACTTTATAATTTTTCTATTATATACTATTTTATTTTTTTTATTTCTTCTTCTGATAATTCTGTTATTTCCATCACTTCTTGTATCGACTTATTCTTCTTTAGCATTTTTTTTGCGATCTCTATTCTACCTTCTTTCTTACCTTCTTCTCTACCTTCTTTCCTACCTTCTTTCCTACCTTCTTTCCTACCTTCTTTCCTACCTTCTTTCCTACCTTCTTTCCTGCCTTCTTCCTTGCCTTCTTTTCTACCTTCTTTTCTACCTTCTTTCCTGCCTTCTTCTCTTCCCTCATCAATTGCAAATTGAAGTTGTGCTCTACGGTCTCTTTCTGCTCTTTCTTCTCTGTCTAGCATTTCTACTAATTCTTTGTTTGCACTTAACCTCCTTAACTGTTCTAATGCCTCGTTAATATCTTCATTTTCCTTTCCCATATCTTTAACCTCCATACTATTAGGATTATCAAAGAAGCTCATCCATTGTGCTACTTTATCATTTTTATTATCCTTTAATGCTTTTCTTGCTTTCTTCATCTCTATTATATGTATTTCAAAGTCATCTGTCAATATTAACTTATTATTTTTATTTTCTCTTATCTGCCACTTTGTATGATATTCTTCATTAAAAAGCTCTTTTATTTCAAAATCTACTATTGCTATTAATATTGTTCTTTTCAATTTATTATAATCTTCGCCTTTTTGCAATTGCCCTGAATATAATTTTGCCCAATATTCTAGTATTCTCTCTTTAAAATTTCGTTGATTTGCCAACTGAATTTCTACATTACATATCTCTCCATCATCTAACTCTACTTTTAAATCTAAAACTTCATTTTTCTTTTCAATCCTATCATTTAATATTATAACATTTTTATCCATATCTATTATTTTGTATTCTCTTCCTGTTATATCTTCTATTAATGCCCTTGTTATTTTTTCATTTCCTTTTCTAAATAATGAATGAAATACTACATCATATTTGGGCGATAATAATAAGTTTTCTTTATTATCCACCTCCTTATCATTAAAATTCTCTTGTTCTTGTTTTGTAACCATAGAACATTCCTCCTTGTGTTTTTATTTAGACAGCTTGTAATTTTAATTTGGAAATTTAATTTGATTTTAATTTTTGATTAAATTTTGATTGTTTGATTTGATTTATTTGATTTTAAATAAATTTTGAAAAAACTTTTTTAATTTTATTTTAATACTTGTCATTACTTAACTGTCTATTTAAAATATATTAACATAATTTATTACAAAATGCAATAATAATATTAACAAATTTTGTAGGAGAAAAAAATGTAAGAGAATTTTTTTACTTTACAAATTTTTTTCAAATCTATTACAAAACTCTGTAATAAATTTTACCACATCTACATCAATTCCAAATTCACTTTTTATAGAAGTAGCAATGTCCTTAATATCCTCAGAAAAACTCTCTTTGACAGTATTAATTCCAACACCAACTACTAAAAGCTTAACTATCTCTTTACAAACTTTAGTTTCTGTTAAAATTCCACCTATCTTTTTACCTCCAAAAACAATATCATTTGGAAGCTTAATATCTAAATTGATACCATACATATCCTTAAAAATTTCAACAATAATTTTAGCAATATCTAAAGTCATTCCATCTAATTCCTTAATATTACAATTCATATTAATAAAAAACGAGAAAGCAATATTATTAATTTCGTCAGTATGCCAAACCCTACCATGAGTTCCTCTTGCATTTGTCTGAATATCAGCCATAACAAGAGTTCCGCTTGGAGCTGAATTATTTTCTATCAGTCTCCAAACTTCACTTTGAGTTGAATCTATCTCTTTATAAAAAATATTATTTCTTCCTAAAAAATTAGTTTTTAAATTTTTCAATTTCATCTAAATTTGCCTGCCTTTTTATTTTATTAGTTGTTGTTTTTATTAATGGTTTTTCTGTAATTATGATTCCTCTAATTGCTTTATATTTTGGCATTGTTTTATTTATGTCTTTTACCTTTTTTGACAAAACTGCATATATCTCATCATCTGTTTCAACTTTATAAACATCTTTTATAATATCTCTATCAAACACAATTTTTACATTTATTTTAATATCATTTTTATCTTCTGACTGTTGTTTACCAAAGATGAACGACTCTTGTACACCTTCTATTTTATTTACTAAATTTTCCATCTCTTCTGGGAAAATATTTTTACCATTTTTTAAAACAATTACACTTTTCTTTCTACCACAAATAAATATATAACCCTCTTCATCTATTTTGGCTAAATCACCCGTATAAAACCAATTGTCCTTTATAACCCCATTTGTTGCATTTTCATCATTAAAATACCCTAACATTACACTTGGACCTTTTACAACAAGTTCTCCTATCCCTTCACTATTTGCATCTACGATTTTAGCTTCAACACTTGGAACTGTTTTACCTATTGAACCTGTTTTATAATATTTATTTGTTCCTATTGCTACAACTGGTGATGTTTCTGTTAATCCATATCCTTGAACTAAATTTATTCCTAGTAATCTATATTTTTCTTCTATTTTATAATCTAAAGCTGCTGCACCACTTATAAATAATTTGATTTTTCCACCTAACATATTATGTATTTCTTTAAATACTTCTTTCTTTTCTTCCATTGATGAATTTCTATATTTCTCTTCTTTATCTAATATTTCCTCTAGTTTTCCATGCTTTTCTAGTTGTCTTCTAACCATCATAAAAATTCTTTCATAAATTGCTGGAACACAAGCCATAACTGTAACTTCATATTCATTCAAGTTTTCTACTATGTGTCTTAATCCATCACAAAATACTGTTTTAGCTCCTTTGTATAATGAAAACAAAAATCCAACTGTACATTCAAAAACATGATGTATTGGCAAAACTGAAAGCAAAACATCATTTTCTGTAACATCTAATACACTACCTATGTCCATTAAATTTGAACATATATTTTTATGTGAAAGTAATACAGCTTTTGATTTTGATGTTGTTCCTGATGTAAATAACATTATACTTATTTCTTCTGGATTTATTTGTGCTTCTATAAATTCTCTGTTTCCTTCTTTTATTAGCTTTGCTCCATTTTGTATCAATTCATTTTGTGAGTAAACTCCTTCAGTGTGTACTTCTAAATCCATCGCTATTAAATGTTTTAATTTGTTTTTCTCACTATATTTGATTTTTTCTATTGATTTTGCATAATTTTTTGTATAAAAAATTGCTTCAATCCCTGACCTTTCAACTAAATCTTCTAGTTCATTTTCTGGTAATGATTTATCTAATGGTACAACAATTCCTGTTCCACATACTATTGATAAATATGCAATTTCCCACTCATATCTGTTTTCGCCTATTATAGCAATTCTTTTTCCTTTTAGCCCTAAATTGATTAATGCTGTTCCTAAATTATCTACCATTTCTCTTACTTCTTTATGGGTGTATGTTTTGTATTTTCCTTGTTCTATTTTTATTTTGTATGCTGTTTTTTCTCCATATAAGTTTTTGGTTTTGTTTAGCATATCTTTTAAATCTCTTATCTCCAAATAATCATATATTCTTTTTTCCATAGTACCCTCCACTTTTTTATGTGCCTTTAAGCTATAAATTTAAGTATATTTTTTCATTTAATATTTATAACATATCAAGTTTTTATTGTCTTTAGACTGAAAGGTCAGTATAAAAGAAAACGAAAAAGGGAAAGAGGGACGTTCCTTAAAATCCCTAAATGGCGGGAAAAAGGGACACTCCTTTGGGACAGAGGGGACGTTGCTAAAAATCCCTAAA
>CAOSZT010000044.1 GCA_948528155.1 uncultured Clostridia bacterium
ATATAATAAACACATAATTAAATTATAAAATTATAAAAAATAAAGGGGGAAGTGCAAGGAAATGAAGATTATTAAAAGAGATGGAAGAGTTGTGGATTATGACAGACAAAAGATTTCTACAGCAGTTGAAAAAGCAAATAAAGAGGTAAAAGGAAAAGAAAAAGCTACTAAAGAAGATATAAAAAATGTAATTGAATATATAGAAGAATTAAATAAAAAAAGAATGCTAGTAGAAGATATACAAGACATAATAGAGCAAAAATTAATGGAAATGGGAAAATACGAATTATCAAAAAAATATATAGTATATAGATACAATAGAGCATTAATAAGAAAATCAAATACAACAGATGAAACAATACTAGGAATAATAAGAAATGATATAAAAGAAATAGCAGAAGAAAACTCA
Organism: uncultured Clostridia bacterium; assembly: GCA_948528155.1. Lineage (GTDB taxonomy): Bacteria > Bacillota > Clostridia > TANB77 > CAG-508 > CAG-269. The sequence continues at coordinate 410 of CAOSZT010000044.1, forward strand.
AATAAAAATACATTACTTGCATCAACTCAAAGAGATTATATAGCAGGAGAAGTTTCAAAAGACCTAACAAATAGATTATTATTACCAGAAAAAATAGTAAAAGCACATCAACAAGGAATATTACATTTTCATGATGCAGATTATTTTGTACAACCAATTTTTAATTGTTGTTTAGTAAATATAGCAGATATGTTAGATAATGGAACAGTAATGAATGGAAAATTAATAGAAAGTCCAAAAAGTTTTCAAGTTGCATGTACAGTTACAACACAAATAATAGCAGCAGTAGCAAGTAATCAATATGGAGGACAATCTGTTGATTTAAAACATTTAGGGAAATATGTAAGAAAAAGTTATGATAAATTTAAGGAGGATTTAGAAAAAAGATATAAAGGAAAACTTTCAAATGAAATAATAGAAGAAATTGCAAATGATAGAGTAAAAGCAGAAGTAAAAGCTGGAGTACAAACAATGCAATATCAAATAAATACATTAATGACAACAAATGGACAAGCACCTTTTGTAACACTATTTTTAAACTTAGAAGAAGGTGATCCATATATAGAAGAAAATGCGATGATAATTGAAGAAGTTTTAAAACAAAGACATGAAGGAATAAAAAATGAGGTTGGAATATATGTAACACCAGCATTTCCAAAACTAATTTATGTTTTAGATGAACATAATTGTTTAAAAGGTGGAAAATATGATTATTTAACAAGATTAGCAGTAAAATGTTCATCAAAAAGATTATATCCTGATTACATATCTGCTAAAAAAATGAAAGAAAACTATGAAGGAAATGTATTTAGTCCAATGGGATGTAGAAGTTTCTTATCACCTTGGAAAGATGAAGAAGGAAATTACAAATTTGAAGGAAGATTTAATCAAGGAGTAGTAAGTTTAAATTTACCACAAATAGCAATAATTGCAGATGGAGATGAAGACAAATTTTGGAAATTGTTAGAAGAAAGACTAGAACTATGTAAAGAAGCATTAATGTGCAGACACTATGCACTAGTAGGAACAACTTCTGATATAAGTCCTATACATTGGCAATATGGAGCTATTGCAAGATTAAAAAAAGGTGAAAAAATAGATAAACTATTATTTGGAGGATATTCAACAATATCATTAGGATATATAGGAATATATGAAATGACAAAATTAATGAAGGGTGTACCACATACAGAGCCAGAAGGACATGATTTTGCAATAAAAGTAATGAAATATTTAAAAGACAAAACAGCACAATGGAAAAAAGAAACAAATATAGGATTTGCACTATATGGAACACCAGCAGAAAGTTTGTGTTACAAATTTGCACGTTTAGATAAAGAAAAATTTGGAACAATAAAAGACATAACAGACAAAGGATATTATACAAACTCATATCATGTAGATGTTAGAGAAAAAATAGATGCATTTGATAAACTTGCATTTGAAAGTGAATTCCAGAAACTATCAACAGGTGGTGCAATATCATATGTAGAAATACCAAATATGCAACATAATCTACCAGCATTAGAAGCAGCAGTTAAATTTATATATGATAATATTCAGTATGCAGAGTTTAATACAAAATCAGATTTCTGTCATGAGTGTGGTTTTGATGGTGAGATTGTTTTGAATGATAATAATGAATGGGAATGCCCAAATTGTGGAAATAAAGACCATAGCAAAATGAATGTTGTTAGACGTACATGTGGATATATTGGGGAAAATTTCTGGAATGCAGGAAAAACTAAAGAAATAAAACAAAGAGTTTTACATATGTAAAGAGGGATATTATGAATTATGCAGATATAAAAAAAGTAGATATAGCAAATGGAGAAGGAGTTAGGGTTTCGGTATTTGTAAGTGGATGTAATCATCATTGTAAAGGATGTTTTAATAAATGTGCTTGGGACTTTAATTATGGCAACAAATTTACAGAAAAAGAAGAAGAAAAAATAATAGACTATATGAATCATGATTATATAGAGGGATTAACTCTTTTAGGAGGAGAGCCATTAGAGCCAAAAAATCAAGAAGGATTATTACCACTAGTAAAAAAAGTAAAAGAAAAATTCCCAAATAAAAATATATGGTGTTACACAGGTTTTGACTTTGAAAAAGATGTAATAGGAACAATGGCAAAAAATAATGAAATAACTAGAGAGTTACTTAAATATATTGATATTGTGGTTGATGGTAAATTTGAAGAAGATAAAAAAGATTTAAAATTACAATTTAGAGGCTCTTCAAATCAACGAATACTAGATGTTCAAGAAACATTAAAAACAGGTATATTGATGAAAGAAGAAAAATATAGATAAATTTTGTTAGGAGAAGAAAAATGGAAAGCAAGTACAAAATGGACTTAGATGATAATATATTTTTTGCTAAAAGAAAATTAGTTGATAATGTATATAGAAGTGCAAAATTAGAAGGGATTGCAGTAACATTTGCACAGATAGAAGATATATTCAATAATATAAATGTTGCAAGTCTAAGACCAGATGAAATAATAGCAGTTTTAAATTTAAAAAATGCTTGGCAGTATTTAATAGATACAATAAATGAAGAGCTAACAATAAACTATATAAAAAGAATACATGAAGAAATTGCAAGTGGAATAATAAGACCAGCAGGAGAATTTCGAGATAGAGGAGTTGGCATATCAGGTACAAATTGGCGACCTAAATTACCAAGTGAAGTTAATTATGAAGAAGAATTAAAAGAAATTAAAAAGATAAAAAATCCATTAGATTATTCATTAGAAGTATTTTTATGGATACAAAAATCGCAAATGTTTATAGATGGAAATAAAAGAACAGCAAATTTAATTACAAATCATGAATTTATAAAAAATGGATTAGGTATTATAAGTATACCACCAGAAATTACAGGTATTTATAAACAAATGTTGGTAGATTTTTATGAAACAGATGATTCTAAAGATATAAAAGAGTTTTTATGTAAAAATTGTATTGATGGAATTGAATAAAAATGGTTAAAATTATAGATTAGTTACAAGAATAAAAGCAACTAATCTATAATTTTTTATAATAAATTATTTATGAATTAGATAAAAACCTATCTAATAATTGTTCTCTACATAAATTTTCAAATTCATCATCTAAAGGAACTAAATCAACAGTTTCATTATATTTTCTCTCAAAACAATATTTAATAATAAAATCAGCAAGTATAGGATTTTTAGAAAGGAGAGGACCATGTAAATATGTACCAATAACATTATTTTGAAAAAAACCTTCTTCAGAATCTCCAAATTTATTACCATTACCAAATAAGACTTTTCCAAAACTATTAGAAACACCAAAAGTTTGCCCACCATGATTTTCAAAACCAATAATTTTAGTTTGAACACCATTTAAATTTGATTCAATAACAATATTACCAATACATCTTGATTGTCTATCAGAAATTGCTTCAGTATAATAATCAAAAATATCAAGACCAGTAATAATATTACCATCAACATCTTTATAATATTTTCCAAAAAGCTGATAAGCACCACAAATTAGTAAGAAAAAAACACCATTTTGAATAGCTTCTTTAATATTATCTTTATATTTTATTAAATCACTAGATAGGATATTTTGTTCATTATCAGCACCACCGACCAGCAAAAACAATATCATAATTATTAAAATTTGGAGCAATATCTCCAATAGAATAAGTGTCTATGATACAAGAAAAACCATGTTTTTCTATTCTATATTTTAGTACTTGGATATTACCATAATCACCGTATAATTCTAACATATCAGGATATAAATATAATATTTTTAAATCTTTCATTATTTAATTTTCCTTTCTTGTCCCAATTTTTTTGACATTATTTTTGAGATATATTGAACTTTTTTATTTCATTTCTAGTAGGCTGTAATGAGGTATAGTTTGCTATTATATATTTTTTTGTATCTGTTTTATATAGAGCTTCAACAGCTTGTTTTAAGTCTAAATAAGGTTCTATTTTTGTAACAGGATATTCACTTGTTTTAATTCTAATTGCTATATCATAAGCTCTTGTTCCAGATGTTATAATTCTTTCAACATTTGTCAAATTATCAAAATTAATATCCCAGATCCAAGAAACATCAAAACCATCAGCTTTATTGTCATTTAAAACAAATAATAATTCTTTAATATCTTTGTCTTCATTTAGAATTCGTAAACTAACATTACTTCCAGTAGGGTTTTTGGCTAAATTTATTATTGTTTTAAAACCATTTATTTCTAATTCTTCTAGTCTTCCATTATTTAATTCAAATGTTGAAATTGCATTTTTTATATTTTCAGCTGAAATATTATATAAATTACAAACTGTTATAACAGCCAAATAATTGTAAATTAAATAAATACTATTTCCTTTAATATTATAGGTGGTGTCTTGAATGTCAAAACATTTATTTTTTAAGTTAATATTAGTCGCTAATTTATAAATTTCATTATTTCCAAAATTGCATTTTGGGCATTTGAATTTTCCAATATGTGAATATTGATAGTATTTATATTCTAATCTAGTTTTACAGAATGGACAGAATTTTCCTTCACCAACTTCTTTGATATTTTCTGTTGCAAAATCATATTTGTCTACACTAAAGTAATAAATGTTTGAGTTTGAAGGATTTGCTTGTCCTAGTCTTGAAACATTTGGATCATCATTATTTAATACTAAATTGCCAGTATATGTTTTTAAAAAATTGTTTATTCTTATAATAAGTGATTCAACTTCACCATTTCTGTCTAGTTGGTCTCGGAAGAAATTTAATATTACTAAAGTATCTAATCTGAAGTCTTCAAACACTACTGGAACATAACTTTCGTCGACTTCAAATATTATATAGTCTGATTTTATTTTTCCTGTTAGTGTACAATTTTTTAATATTGTTGATAATATTCCTGTTTCCATATTGTTTCCTTCAATGTTACTTATTACTTTAAATCCTGCTTTTTTTAGTGTATAGGTAATACAATTATTTGTCATTGTTTTTCCATTTGTTGCTGTTATTGCTATTACAGGACAATTTACTTTAAAGTATTTGAATATTTTTGGATTCCAATCAAATGCTAGTTTTCCTAAAAAATTTCCTCCTTTTTTATTAAATATTTTTAATATGATATTTAGTATTTTCATTATTAATATTATGAAAAAATTTTTTATATACATGTTTTTCTCCTATTTTTCTTCTATATTTTTATAGAAATTATAGCATAAGATTTTTTTTTGAACAAGGGGAAGTTATAACTTGTTAGGGTAAAAAATTAAAAAAAGTATTGCTAAATCAATAAAAATGTAGTATACTAATCAAGTAAATAAAAATCCTTTTTCTTGGCTTTAAAGAAAGGCACCAAAACTAAAAGCTCAGTTAAAGGACTAAAAAGAAAATGGAGGTGTAAATATGACAAAAGAAAGAAAACAAGAAATCATTAATACACATAAAAGAGAAGAAAATGATACAGGGTCATCAGAAGTACAAATAGCTCTTTTAACAGAAAGAATTAATGAATTAACAGAACACTTGAAAATACATGTGAAAGATAATCATTCAAGAAGAGGATTATTAAAAATGGTTGGTAAAAGAAGAAATTTATTAAACTATTTAGCAAAAAAAGATGTTCAAAGATATAGAGACATTGTAGAAAAATTAGGATTAAGAAAATAAAATCAAAAAGAGCCTATGTCAAACACAGTATTGCCATAGGCTCATAGTATAGTTGTTTGAAAGTGATTTTACAGATATTTATAAAATATAAAATTTTTTAATAAATTTTGTATTATAAAAGCCTAAAATTTAGGTAAGTAGCTTGTATAATGTTACTGGAAATAGCCAGAATATTATAGAGGTTACAATCTAAATTGGGCTGAAAAGGAGAAATTAATATGTTTGAAATAATAAAAAAATGGTGCAAAAAAGATGAAAAAAATGAAGGGAAGGAAAATGAAATGTTTAAAAAATATGAGACAGATCTTGCTGGAAGAAAACTTATATTAGAGACTGGTAAAATGGCAGGATTGGCAAATGGAAGTGTTTTAGTAAGATATGGAGATACAGTTGTAATAGTAAATGTTACAGCTTCAAAAGAGCCAAGAGATGGAATAGATTTTTTCCCATTATCAGTAGATTATGAAGAAAAATTGTATTCAGTAGGAAAAATACCAGGGTCATTCCAAAAAAGAGAAGGAAAACCAAGTGATAAAGCAATACTTACATCAAGAGCAATAGACAGACCATTAAGACCATTATTTCCAAAAGATTTTAGAAATGATGTAGTAGTAGTAGCAACAGTATTATCAGTAGAACAAGATAATTCACCAGAAATAGCTGCTATGATAGGAGCTTCTGCAGCACTATCAATTTCAGATATACCATTTGGAGGACCAACAGCAGCAGTAAATGTTGGATTAGTAGATGGAAAAATAATAATAAATCCAACAGAAGAACAAAGAGGAAAATCAGATTTAACACTAACAGTTGCAGGAACTGAAGCAAAAATTGCAATGATAGAAGCAGGTGCAAATGAAGTCCCAGATGATATTATGTTAGAAGCAATAAAACAAGGACATACAGAGATCAAAAAAATATGTGAATTTATAGAAAAAATGAAGGAAGAAATAGGAAAACCAAAATTTGAGTATAAATCTTTTGAAGTAAATCATGAAATATATGAATTTATAGAAGCAAATTTTGAGGAACAATTAAAACAAGCACTTCAAGAAGCAGATAAAGAAACAAGAGACAATAATGTAACAAGTGTTTCTGATAAAATTGCTATAGCATATGCTGAAAAATTTGGAGAACAAGCTTTAGATGAATGTAAAACTGATTTAGGAGAAGCTATTTATAAATTAGAGAAAAAATGTGTACGAAATATGATTTTTAAAGAACATAAGAGGGTTGATGGAAGAAATCTTGATGAAATTAGATCACTATCTTGTGAAATTGATTTATTACCAAGAGTACATGGTAGTGCATTATTTACAAGAGGACAAACACAGGTACTTTCTATAGCAACATTAGGTATGGTATCAGAAGAACAAACACTTGATGGTATTGATACTGAAGAATCAAAAAGATATATGCATCACTATAATTTTCCAAGTTATAGTGTGGGAGAAGCAAGACCAACAAGAGGACCAGGAAGAAGAGAAGTTGGTCATGGAGCTTTAGCAGAAAAAGCTTTAGTTCCTGTATTACCATCAGAAGAAGAATTTCCATATGCAATAAGAGTGGTATCAGAAGTATTGTCATCAAATGGATCAACATCACAAGCAAGTATATGTGGAAGTACTTTATCATTAATGGCAGCAGGTGTTCCTATAAAAAGACCAGTTGCAGGAATATCAACAGGATTAGTAACAAACCCAGAAGATGAGAATGATTATGTAATGTTAACAGATATTCAGGGAATAGAAGATTTCTTTGGAGATATGGATTTTAAAGTTGGTGGAACTGAAAAAGGTATTACAGCAATCCAAGTTGATATTAAAGTAGATGGTTTATCTTATGAAGTAATTAAAGAAGCTTTTGAAAGAACAAAAGTTGCTAGAAAATATATATTAGATAATGTAATGTTACCAGTGATTTCAGAGCCTAGAAAAGAAATTTCAAAATATGCACCTAGAATTGTAAACACAAAAATCAAAGTAGAAAAAATAAAAGATGTAATAGGAAAAGGTGGAGAAACTATAAATAAAATAATAAGTACAACAGGAGTAAAAATAGATATTAAAGAAGATGGACAAGTGTTTATATATTCAAATGATTCAGAAAAATCAAATCAAGCATTAGAAATGATAGAAGATATTGTTAGAGAAGTTGAAGTTGGAGGTATCTATTATGGTAAAGTTACAAGAACAACAACTTTTGGAGCATTTATTGATCTAGGTATTAATGGAAAAGAAGGACTACTTCATATATCTAAGATTTCTAAAGAAAGAATAAAAAAGGTTGAAGATGTCTTAAATGTTGGAGATAATATTACTGTTAAAGTTACAGAGATTGATGAACAGGGTAGAATTAATTTAACAGCTATTTTAGGTAATGATAAAGAAGAAAAAGAATAAAAAAATGATAAATATAATATAAATTTTTTGTTTTTATGTTAATGAGTAACTACAAACAGTAGTTACTTTTATTGTAGAAAAAATTAAAAATATATATAATAAAAATAATGAAAATTAGAAAATACGCAAAAGAGGAGGAAAAAATGATAAAAACCTTTGGAATAAGAAAAAATAAAGGAATAACATTAATATCACTTGTGATTACAATTATAATTATTTTAATATTAGCAAGTATAACATTATCAACTTTGATAGGTAATGGTTTGTTGAATAAAGTAAAAGAGGCTAAGAAACAGGCAGAAATAGCAAATATAAAAGAAGAAATAAGTGCTGATATATTTGCATTTAGTTGTAATACTGGTGAAGTTCATAATTCCTACAGTTTTCGCCCAGTAGTAATTAGAGCTGTAAATTGATATAAAAGTGTTTTTTAGGAACACTTTTTTTATTAAAAAATTAGAAAATACTATACAAAATAAAAAAACTAGTGGTATAATAACAGCAGATAAAAAACGGAGGGAAGAATAATGGGAAACATAGTATTATTAGATGATTTAACAATAAATCAAATAGCAGCAGGAGAAGTTATAGAAAGACCAGCCTCAGTAATAAAAGAAATGGTGGAAAATTCAATAGATGCAGGAGCAAATAATATAACAGTAGAAATTAAAAATGGAGGAATTTCATATATAAAAGTAACAGATAATGGAAAAGGAATACCAGAAGATGATATAGAAATAGCATTTGAAAGACATGCAACAAGTAAAATAAGATGTGCAGATGAGTTAAATGTAGTAACATCAATGGGGTTTAGAGGTGAAGCATTAGCAAGTATTGCAGCAATATCAAATGTTGAAATGACATCAAAAACAGAAAGTCAACAAACAGGATATAAAATAGTAGTAGAAGGTGGAAATATACTAATAGATAAACAAGAGGTGGGATGTCAGACAGGAACATCAATAATAGTAAAAAATTTATTTTTTAATACACCTGTAAGATACAAGTTTTTGAAAAAAGATTATACAGAATCAGGATATATAGAAGATGTTATAACAAGAATAGCATTAGTAAATCCTGATATAGCCATAAGATTAATAAATTCAGGAAAAACAGTAATACAAACAACTGGAAATGGAGATATAAAAAGTGTAATATATAGTATATATGGAAAAGATGTAGCTAATCGGAATATTGCCAGTTGATTATACATATGAAGATATAAAAATATCAGGAGTTATAGGAAAACCAGAAATAGCAAGGTCAAATAGAGCAAATCAACTATTTTTTGTAAATAAAAGATATATTAAAGACAAAACATTGTCAGTAGCAACAGAACAAGCTTTTAAAGGATTAATTCCAATAGGTAGATATGGATTTGTAATTTTAAATATAGAAATGAATCCAGCAAAAGTTGATGTAAATGTTCATCCAGCAAAATTAGAAGTAAGATTTGAAGAAGAAAATAAGATTTTTCAAGCAATTTATCATTCAATAAAAGATATATTATTAAAAAGTGAATTAGTTGCAAATACTGAAAAACAAGAAGATGAAACTCAAGAAGAAAAAACGGAAAGTTTATTTGATTTTAGAAAAAATGAGACAAAAAAAATAGAGAAATATAATGATGAAGAGAGTAAAATAAAAACAAATATAAATGTTGGACAAGGAGGTCCAATAAATACAGCTGATATTTTAGAACAACTAAAAAAGATGAGAGCAGACTTAGAAAAACAAATAGGAGAAAATACAAATATAAAATTAAATTCAAATTTTATGAAAATAGAAAATGAAGAAAGTAAATCAAAAATAGAAGAAACAAAAGGCTTAGAAAGTATAATAAAATTAGAAGAAAATGAAATAGAAGGTATACAAAAAATAATAGATACAGAAGAAATAAAGCAACAAGTAGGAATGGAAGAAACTGAGAAAATAGAAGAAATAAAGGAAATTGGAAAAATAGAAGAAGTAGAACAAGAAGAAATAAATGAAATTGGAAAAATAGAAGAAGTAGAACAAGAAGGAATAAATGAAATTGGAAAAATAGAAGAAATAGAACAAGAAGGAATAAAGGAAATTGAAAAAATAGAAGAGGTAGAACAAGAAGAAAGAAATGAAATTGGAAAAATAGAAGAAATAGAACAAGAAGAAAGAAATGAAATTGGAAAAATAGAAGAAGTAGAACAAGAAGAAATAAAAGAAATTGAAAAAATAGAACAACAAGAAGAGAAAAAAGAAGAAAAAGATATAGAATATACAGAAAAAGATGAAGATATACAAATTGCAGAAAATAAACTAAAAGAAGTGCAAGAACAGATAGACAAATTAGAGAATATAGATTATGATATAGCATCAGCAGAAAATTTTGATGAAATGTATGCAAAATTATTTGGAAAAAAGCCAATATCAACAATTAATACAGAAAATGTAGAAGAAAAAGAACAAAATACAGCAATTGATATATTGAAAGATAATATATCAGTATTTGAAGAAGAGGAACAATATGAGAAGCCAAATTACAAATTTATAGGAATTGTATTTAAGACATACATAATAATTGAAATAGATAAAGAAATGTATATATTAGATCAACATGCAGCACATGAAAGGATAATGTATGAAAAAGTTAAGAAAAATTACTATAGTGATACAACAAAAGATTCTCAAATGTTATTATTGCCAGATATAATAACACTAACACATAAAGAAATGGATATAGCAAAAGAAAATATGGAAATGTTTGAAAAGGCAGGATTTTGTTTAGAAGAATTTGGAGAAAATACAATAAAATTAACAGGTGTACCAACAGTATGTATTGATATTGATAATAAATATTTATTTTTAGAGACATTAGACGAAATAAATACTGTAGCGAGAACAGCAAAACAAGAAAAAGAGGAAAAATTTATAGCAACAATAGCGTGTAAAGCTGCAGTTAAGGCAAATATGGTATTAGCACAAGAAGAAGTAGAAAGTTTAATGGATAAATTATTTGAGTTGCCAAATCCTTTTACATGTCCTCATGGAAGACCTACTGCTATAAAAATGACAAAATTTGATATTGAAAAAAAATTTGCTAGAAAATAAAAAACAGAGCATACAAGGAGGAAGTTGAATAATGAACGATATTAGGGATATAGACAGAAGGTTAAAAATAAAAGTAATTGGTGTAGGAGGAGCAGGAAATAATGCAGTAGCAAGAATGATAGAAGATGAAGTTCAATATGTATCTTTCTATATGATAAATACAGAAACAGCAACATTAAAAAGAGCAAAAACGAATAATGTTTTACAAATAGGAGTACAAACTACAAGAGGGTTAGGTGCTGGAGCGAATGAAAAAGTAGGAGAAAGTGCAGCTATAGAAAATAAAGAAGATATAAAACAATTATTAGCAGGAGCAGATTTAGTATTTATAACAGCTGGAATGGGTGGAGGTACTGGAACAGGTGCAGCACCAGTTGTTGCAGAAATTGCAAAAGAAATGGGAATATTAACAATAGGAATGGTTACAAAACCATTTATGTTTGAAGGAAAAACAAGAGGTTTAAGAGCTGAAAGAGGAACAGAAAAGTTAATAAATAATGTTGATAATTTGATAGTAGTATTAAATGATAACCTTTTAAAGATAACGGATGAAAAAGTAACACTTAATAATGCTTTTTCTCTAGCAGATAATATTTTAGAGCAAGGTATAACAAGTATAACTGACTTATTAAATTCGATAGGAGAAGTGAATATTGATTTTGCAGACATAAAAACTACAATGAGTTATAAAGGCAAAGCATATATGGGAATTGGTAGAGCTAGAGGATATAAAAAAATAGAAGAAGCAGTAAAAAGAGCAATAGAAAGTCCTTTAACAGAGAGTAAAATAGATGGAGCAAAAGGTGTTATATTTAATGTAAAAGGAAATGAAGAATTAAGTTTAATGGAAATAAATAGTGCAGTTTCTATAATAAATGAAAGAGTAAATGAAGATGCAAATATTATTTTTGGAACAGTAATTGACAAAAATATGGGAGATGATGTTCAAGTAACTGTAATTGCAACAGGTGTAAATGAAATTGAAGTTAATAACTAGTACAATAAATGAAGTAGGAGAAGAATGAAATGAAAAAATTAGTAGGTGTAATTGTAATATTATTGGTAATTTTTATTGGAATGTATATATATAGAAGTAACATAAATAAGAAAAATGTAAGTGCACAAGAAGTACAAGAAATACAAGAATACATATCAAAAATATATATGTGGCAAGAAATAACTGAAAATGCACTTCCTAAATTTAATAATATAAATGAAGCACCTGATTTATGGATTTGGGAGGTTGTTAAAAAAAATTTAGAAAATTATGAATTAACATATAAGGAAATTCAAGAAAAATCAATTGAAATATTTGGAAACAGATTTGAGAAAAAATTTCCAGAAAAAGGTTCAGAGTATATTCATTATAATGAAGAATTGAAAAAATATGTAACAACAGGTATTGGTTTAGATACATTAGATGATTCTTTTTATATAAAAAATATAAAACAAACAGAAAATGGATATAAAGTAGAAATCGTAGAATATTTAGAAGATTATGAAAATGCTATGAATGCTGAAAGTGAAGAAGAAATATATGATATTTATATAAAAAATTTGAATGAAGAATTAATAGAAACATTTAAGAGTAATGAAACTGAAACAAAAGCAATTGAACTAGTTAAAAAAAATGTTAATAAATTTACAAGCAAAACAGTAAATTTAGTTAAACAAGAGGGAAAAATATTTGTAGAAAGTGTGGAATAAATTATGTTAAAAACATTAGAAAAATGTACAATTTGTCCACATAATTGTAAAATAAATAGGATACAAGGACATATTGGAAGATGTAAATCAAAAAATACAGTAAAGATAGCATTATATTCAACACATAATTTTGAAGAACCATGTATAAGTGGAAAAAAAGGCTCAGGAACAGTCTTTTTTTCAAATTGTAACTTAAATTGTGTATTTTGCCAAAATTATGAAATAAGTCAAAAAGGAAGAGGAAAGGAAATATCAATAAATCAATTAGCAAAAATTTTTATAGAGCAACAAGAAAATGATGTTGAAAATATTAATCTTGTAACACCAACAAGTTATGTGCCACAAATAATTGAAGCGATAAAGATTGCCAAAAAAGAAGGGCTAAAAATACCTATTGTTTATAATACAAATGGATATGAAAATGTTGAAACTATTAAAAATTTGGAGGGATATATAGATATTTATTTGCCAGATTTGAAATATGCTGATAATTTATTAGCTAAACGTTTATCAAATGTAGATAATTATTTTGAAATCGCAACAAGTACAATAAAAGAAATGTATAGACAAGTAGGAAATGATACTATTTTTAATAGTTATGGTGTTATGCAAAAAGGATTAATTATAAGACATTTAGTTTTGCCTAATAATATATTAAATTCTAAAAAAGTTTTAAAGTGGATAAATGATAATATGTGTGATGTTTTTGTGAGTGTTATGGCTCAATATTTTCCTACATATAAATCAAGAGAGTTTGATGATATTAGTAGAAAGCTTAATAAAAAAGAATTTAAAGAGATTGAGAATTATTTGATATATAAATTAAATTTGCAAAATGGTTATATTCAAGAATTAGGAGAGCATGAAGAAGAATATGTGCCAAAATGGACTTAAAAAATTTAATTTAAAAATTAAAAGGGTGTATTTCAAATAAAATGCTATTTAAAATACACTCTTGGAAATATACAGGCTATAATAATGTATATCCATTTTGGTTTATAAAAGTTTTTAGTTCATTGAAATGGATAAAACTATCATAAATTGTGAGTTTTTCATCTGCCTGTTGCTTCAAAATTGCCACAAGACCTTGTTGTTCATCGAAAACATATATTGTTTTCAAAAGCCGTAATAAATTCATAAATTTTCCTTTCTACCACATATATGTGGTAAATATGAATGATTGGTTACTAAATATATTATAACATAATATACATAAATAGTAAATAAGTCTGTAAAAAAGTTTTGTTATCGCTTTTGGGGATAAAAGTTTGTTACTGAATAATGGTTTGCAAAAAGTGAAGCCGTCCAAAATGTTTAAATATAAATGATTTTTAGATGTTAATGGCTCCTTACATAATTTAAGAACTTTTAAGCTCAATTTTCGGCACCCTTTCGCTTTGCTC
>CAOSZT010000045.1 GCA_948528155.1 uncultured Clostridia bacterium
AAAAATGAGTGAAAATTTTTCACTCATTTTTTGTTGGGACTTTTTTTACAGCCCCTTGAAAGTCAAATAATTATTTTATAATAAACTTACCATTTTTATAAACTAAAGTATCTCCATTTTTGGCATCTTTGGGAATGTCATCTATGGGGACATTTTCTGGCTTGTTAGTAGTTAGATTCTTGCAAACAGCAAAATCTACACCAATATCAGAAATCTTATAATATTCTGGTAAAATACTTATTTTTGAAGAAAGAGTAGCATAACTGCATTCACTTAAAAGTCTATCAATATCATTTGCATTTGCTGAAATTCCTGTAGTATCTACACGAAAATTTTTTGAAGAAACTTTTTTTATAGCTTCTCCAACTTCTGGATTTGCCTCTTTTAAGTAGGATTTAGGAATATTATATATAGTTTTAGAAGAATAATCAAAGCAAACAGCATAATTATCCTCAAATTTTGCAAAATGCAGATTTGTATTATTAGGTAAATTTTCTAGTATTTTATCATTTGATTGTAATCCTAAATAGTTTTGCAATTCATGAATAAAGTCATCTACAAAAGTTCCTTTAAGATTATCATGAATTTGTTTATCTAATAAATTTAAGCTATTTAATGAAAAATTTAAAAAATCGTTCAAAATAATTCCTCCTTATAGTATAATATGTTAGGTGATAATAATGAAAAAAATAAAAAATGTAATAATGATTATAGTAATACTAATATGTATAAGCAATATGAGTTTTGCACATGGTGGTAATATTACAGGTTGGAAAGATAAAGATTCAAAAAATATAACTGAATATAATGGGAAATATTATGGATATCATAAAGAAGATGGAGTAGTCCATTATCATCAAGTAAAATGGGATGAACAAAATCAAAAATGGGTAGTTGTTATGCCAGCTGTATATTATGATGAAAAGTTTAATAAAATAGAAAACGATTATGATGAAGATACAAATAAAATTGAAGTAGAATTAGTAGAAGTGGTAGATGGAGATACTGCAAAATTTAAAATGAATGGAAAGCAAATTACTGTTAGATTTTTAGGAATAAATACAAAAGAAACTGTACATCCAGAAATTGGCGAAGAAGAATGGGGAAAAGAAGCAAGTGATTTTACAAAAGAGAAACTTAAAAATGCTACTAAAATTAAGTTGGAGTTTGATAGTTCAGCAGATGAAAAAGATAAATATGATAGATATTTAGCTTGGATATGGATAGATGATGAATTATTGCAAAATTTATTAGTTGAAAATGGATTAGCCGAAACTTATATGTTACAGAATAATTATAAATATGCTGGGATATTACAAGAAAGTGAAGAAATTGCAAAAAATAATAAACTCGGAATTTGGAGTGAAGAAACGAAGGATATACAAAATAGCGAGAACGAAAATAAAATAATAGAGGATAATCAAACAGAAGTAGAGGACAATAATTTACTGTATTTAATTATAGGAATAATAATAATAATGACTACAAGCATATTTAATATAGCACATAATAGGAAAAAAAGAAAGTAGTTTAAAAGAAAAAGTTCTAAAATTTTGAGAATATTCTTGAAAAAGAAATTTTTCCAATAATAGTAATTAAAGTTCTAGAAACATTAGATTTATTAATATAATAATTGGATTTTCTATAAGTAAAATTTTTAAAGTCTTCATCAAGTTCTTTAAAGGTTGCAATAATAATATTTCTAATAAGTTCTCTAGTTTTAATTTATATATAGACTTACAAAATTATAAACAGGTATTCACCGATATAATTTCAGATAGAATACAAGAAAAATTTAAATAAACAATACAAGAAAAAATTGTAAAAAGAATTGCATAAATTACCTATTTTATGCTAAAATAAATGAGGAGGAGAAAAAATTGAACGAAAACTTATTAAATATTGAAATTATAAAAGAATATATAGCAAAAAGAAAAATAGATTGGACAAAGCATTGTTTAAATCGATTAAATCAAAGAGATATATTAATATCTGATGTAAAAACAGCAGTAAATAATGGAAAAATAATTGAATATTATTATGATGATTATCCATATCCAAGTTGCTTAATATTAGGATATAATATAAACAATAAAATATTACATATAGTATGTGGAATGAGTGAAGATACCGTTCATATGATAACTGCATATTATCCAAATACAGAGAAATGGGAAGAAGATATGAAAACAAGGAGGGAAAAATAATGAATTGTTTTATGTGTAAAGGAAATTTAGAAGAAAAGAAAGTAAATTATGTAGTTGATTTAGATAATACAATTATTATTATTAAAGCTGTTCCTGCAAAGGTATGTACTCAATGTGGAGAACAATACTTTGATGATGAAACAGCAGAGAATATTGAAAAAATTGTAAATCAATTAAAGCAGTTAGCAACAGAAGTTACTATTGTAAACTATAAAGAAAAAGTTGCATAAACAAACACCACCTACGGCACATTCGTACTTTCAGTAGTTCAATAGAATAATAACAAAAAATTAGACAAAAGTAAATAGTAAAAATAAAAGTTCTAAAATTTTAAGTAGAGCCTTGAAATTTTAGAACTTTTAATGTATAATAGCAACAATAAAACATTAAGCAAAATAAAATGTTATTGATACATTACGAAGATGGAGGTAATCTATGAAAAAATCTAACGAAGAAAAAAGAGTAATAATATATTGTAGAGAAAGTAGAGATGACTATGGAGAAAACTACGAGAGAATAGAAACACAAAGAGATTTGCTAATAAAATATTGTAAAAGCCATGGATATAATAATATTGTAGATATCATAATGGATGATGACAAAAGTGGAACTGATTTTAGTAGATTTGATGATATAAAAGAAAGAGCAAAGAACAGGAAAATAGATGTAATAGTGTTCAAAAACTCTGCGAGACTTGGAAGAAATCAAAGAGAAGCATTAGAATTTGTAGAATATCTTGAAGAACAAGGTGTAGAAATAATATTTGAAGATGAGCAATATAATGAGGAAATGTTTGGCTTATATGCGTGGTTTAACGAGAGAAGAGCAAGAGATGACAGTAAAAATATAAGAAGAAATTTAAGGCATAAGATTGAAGAGGGAGACCTACTAGTTAAAGCAATATATGGATATAACAAAGATGGAAAACAATTAGTTGTAAATGAAGAAACAGTTCCAGTAGTTCAAGAAATATTTGAATTGTATTCCAAAGATTGGGGTTATCAAAAGATAGCAACACACTTAAATAAAAAAGGAATAGAAACTCCATCGCAATCAAGAGGATTTGCAAATGCAAAGCAAACTGCAAACTGGAAAGCACAACATATTGTAAGAATACTAGATGACAGAAGATACATTGGGGATTATGTAGGAGGACGAACAGAGAAATTAAGTTTTAAATCAAAAAAAACAAGAGTAAAATCACAAGAAGAATGGACAATTATAGAAAATCATCATGAACCAATTATTGATAAAGAGTTATTTGAAAAAGTACAAAAAATTAGGAAGAAAAGAAAAAAAGAAAGTGATAAATATAATAATGGCTTTAAATT
The DNA here is from genome assembly GCA_948528155.1 of uncultured Clostridia bacterium. Lineage (GTDB taxonomy): Bacteria > Bacillota > Clostridia > TANB77 > CAG-508 > CAG-269. The sequence continues at coordinate 3,539 of CAOSZT010000045.1, forward strand.
TGTAGATGTAGAAAATAATTTATATTCTGGGCTTTTATATTGTGGAAGATGTGGAACAGCAATGTATAAAAGAAAAGGAAGTACAGGAACAAGAAAAAGACCAGACAGTTACTTGTGTAAAAAATATAGCAATGAAGGAACAATCAAAGATATAAGACCACATTATGGTTGTAAACCACATAGAATACGAATTGAATATTTAGACAAAATAGTGAATGCATATATAGATAATTTAGTAAGTAATCCAGAATTTAAAAACTTTGTAATGGATAATGTAAAAGCAATTAGTACTAATAAAGTAACAATAGAAAAAGAAGTGAATAAATCAAAACAAACTTTAGAAAAATTAGAAAAACAATTTAAACAAGTATATGAAGATAAGTTAAATGACTTAATTCCTGAATTTATATATAAAGATAAAAAACAAGAATTAGAGAAAAAAATTAAAAATGAAAAGGATAAACTAGGAGAGGTACAAGCAAAGTTTAATACATTAAATAAGCTAGAAGACAAAGAAGAATTAATATTTAAAGCAATAGATGACATTAAGAAAAATGGATTAACCAAAGAAGAATTATCAAGACTATTTGATAAAATAGTAGTGTTTGATCCACAAGAAATAACCACAACACTACAACAAGAATATAACTTAACAGATGAAATGTATCAAAAACTCTATGAAAACGGGGGTATAGCATTTCACTTAAAATTCATGTACCCACAAACTATCACAAGCAGGAGGATGTGATATCGGTTCAAGACCAATAGATTTACATTTAAAGAGTTTTGAAAAACTAGGAATAACAGTAAATCAAAATCATGGAAGTATAGAATGTTCTGCAGATAAGATAAAAGGAGAAAAAATAGATTTAGATTTTCCAAGTGTAGGAGCAACAGAAAATGTAATATTAGCAAGTGTATTAGCAGAAGGTACAACAATAATAACAAATGCAGCAAGAGAGCCAGAAATAGTAGATCTTCAAAATATCTTAAATAAAATGGGTGCAAAGATAACAGGAGCAGGAACAGATGAAATACAAATAGAAGGAGTAAAAAAGTTAAAAGATGTGAGTTATAACATAATGCCAGATAGAATAGAAGCAGGAACTTATTTGTGTCTTATAGCAGCAACAAAAGGAACAGCAATATTGGAAAATATAAATAGTGCACATATTACACCAATAATAAATAAACTTGAAGAAGCAGATTGTAAAATAAATATAGATAAAAACAAAATAAAAATAATAGCACCTAAAAGATTAAAAGCATTAGATGTAAAAACAATGCCATATCCAGGGTTTCCAACAGATATGCAATCAGTAGTTGCATCAATGTTGACAACAGCAAAGGGAACATCAATAATAGTAGAAAACATATTTGAAAATAGATATAAGTACACACAAGAATTAAATAAAATGGGTGCTAAAATTACAGTGGAAGGAAAAAGTGCTATAATAAGAGGAACAAGAAGATTGTATGGAGCAAATGTTAAGGCTACAGATTTAAGAGGAGGTGCTGCTTTAGTTTTAGCAGGTTTGGTTGCTAAAGGTGTTACAAAAATTGATAATATTGATTATATTTTAAGAGGATATGAAAATTTAGATGATAAATTAGTAAAATTAGGGGCAAAAATAGAAATGTTATAAAATTATTATAAAACCACATATAATTTACATAAAAATTATATGTGGTTTTTGATTTGTTAATAAATTATAGTTATAGCTTAAAAAATTCAATTTTTTTACTGGAAATAGTTTACATAAACTTTAAAATATGATATAATAGCCAAAGATTGAAAGAAAGGATGATTTTGTAATGGGAAAAAATACAAGGAATATGAATAGTAAGTACAAATTTTTATTTAAAATATTAATTTGTCTAACATTACTATTCATAGTATTTTTTATAGCACAAGAAAAAATAAATTTTTTTGTGGTATTTGCTAAAGATGAAAAAATGGAACAAAATCATACTAATGAAGAAAATAAAGAAACAAATGCTAATAATAATTTGAATGTGATTCCAGATGTTGATTATTATGATCAAATTATCAAAACTAAATATGATAATATAGACCTTGCAAATAGTGAATATGAATTGATAATACTACAAAGAGAATTGGTTAATAATGCAGGTAATAATGTCATTAATCATTTTATTAATGAAAGTGAAGAAAATAAAAATACTTTTGAGTGGTTATTTAATAATGTTGATGTTCTTCGTATGTATATAACAGGAGGTGAACCTACAGGGAGTTATATACAATCTTTTAAAGTTTTAAATGAGCTTTATATAAATTATAAAGAGGATTTAAAAGATAATACCATATCTAAATTAGGAAATAGATATGGTGATATTTATCAGAAAATGATGGTTACATTATCTTTAACTCATTCAAGAACTGTACGTTTTTGGATAAGTGATCATATTGTTAAAGAAGATGGAATTATTACAAATAATGCTGACAATGATAGTAAAAATATTTCTAATGCAGTGGTACGTTATGCAGTTTATAAAAAAATGTTTTTAGCTGGAAAGTTAGATAATAGAATTTTTGAACAACTTGAAGTTGAAGAAATGCGTTATGTTATGTTTACAGAATTATCTGATTATGAAATTGAGTGGTTGAGAGACTATACTGAAAAAAATGAATCAAATGCACCTTATAAATATGTTAAATATAATTTGGTTGGTAGTTATTGGATCCCAGAATTTTATATTGAAGAAAATAAAGAAAAATGGGAAAAGAAATATGATTTAACTGGATATGGAATTGATTATAAATCATATTATCCTCATTTATGGATGGTTTTTGAGTTAGGAGGTGTTTGTTGGCAGATTTCTAATAGTGGTCAAAATATTACTGCCTCATATGGTATTCCAAGTGTAACAGTTGGACAACCAGGTCATCTTGCATTTATGAATTATACTCTTGACAATTCTGGTAATGTAAAATGGAAATTGACAAATGATTCTAAAGGATGGACAAAAACAAATAATACAGTTTATACTAATACTGATTCTTATCATCAAATGAGAATGATGAATAACTGGGGAGCTGGTGATTATGCTAGTGAAGATAATGGATCTTATATATTACTATCACAGGCTGCAATTAATAATTTTCAAAAATATCAAAGTTCACAAGAATTGGTAATGTTAGCAAATACTTATAGTTCTGATTTAGTAAAAAAAGAAGAAATATATCGTAAAGCATTAGAAATACAAAATATTAATCTTGATGCTTGGTTAGGTTTAATTAATACTTATAAGGCTAATGGTAGTAAAACTGCAAATGATTATTATAATTTGGCTAGGGAGATTACAGAAAATTTGAAATTATATCCTTTACCAATGTATGATATGTTAAAATTGATTTCTAATGAGGTAGAAGTTCAGGAATATAAGGCAAGTTTTATAATGCTTCAAACTAATGCTTTGAATAAATCACTACAAACTAATGATACACAAAATATTCAGGCTGATGTTGTGAAAACTATGGCTAGTTATTTATTAGAAAATATAGATAGCAAGATTGCAGTATTTTCTTTTTCTGGAGAAGAGGCTGGTATTTTAAAATTAGGTAAAATATATGAAAATACTACAATTTTATGGGAATATAGTTTAGATGGTGGTAAAACTTGGATAGAAACTAATGAGCATAGTATTAAATTGACTAATGAACAAATTCATAGTATATCTGCTAGTACAGATATTAAAGTACACATTGTTGGTGTTCCACGTGATGAAGAGAATATTTTTGTAATTGATATTACTGATGAGGATATTGGTAAATTAGATATAGATGGTATAGGAGATAAGGTTTATGTCTTTTATTCTGAGAAATATAATATACAAAATGGTTTTATTTTGGGGATAAGAGCTAAAATGCAAGAAAAAACTGGAACAACTGTTGGTGAGTTTAAAAAAGATATAGTTTCATCTGAAGATTTGATATTTTTAGATAAAAGTGGAAAAAGTTTAAATGATGATGATTTTATTTGTACAGGTGATATATTAAAAGTAGGACAAGATTTTGAATATGTTCTTGTTGCTAATGGTGATATTGATGGAGATGGTGAGGTTACTATTAATGATATTGCTAAGTTGAAAATGTATTTTCTTTCTGGTGAGTTACTTCCTAAAGATAATTTGATGTTTTTTGATGTTGATGGTGATTGTGAGATTACTATTAATGATATTGCTAAAATTAAGCTTATGGTAATTGGGTTATATTAGTTTATAGATTTTTATAAATTGTAGGTGTAAAATATGGAGATTGACTTATTTCTATATTTTTTTTGTATTTTTTATATTTATACTTGTTAGATTTTAATATAAGTAGAATAAATAAAGAGTTTTTTAATAAAATTATAATAGATAATATAAATTTTTACCCTAAAAAAATATTAAAAAACTCTATACAAAAAAATGAAATAGTTATATAATGTAAAAAAATTGTGAGCATAATTTGCTAACAAAACATATTAAATGAAGGGATGATTCTAAATGGAATTAAAAAAAGTATTAATAGGATTGGAAGGAATAAAGGCAAAAGGTAGTGTTGATATAGATATAAAAGGTATTGAAAAAGATTCAAAAAAGGTTAAAGACGGATATATGTTTATTGCAATAAAAGGGTTTTCCACAGATGGACATCAATTTGTGGAAAATGCTATTGAAAATGGTGCAATAGTAGTAATGGTTGAAGAGGGATGTAATTTAAAAGAGTTAAATATACCTGAAAATGTAACTATTATAATGGTAAAAGATACAAGATTAGCATTAGCTATTTGTTCATCAAATTATTATGGGAATCCATCTTCTCAATTAAAGTTAATAGGTGTTACTGGGACAAAGGGAAAAACAACAACAACTTTTATGATTAAGGAGATTTTACAAAGGTCAGGTAAAAAAGTTGGACTAATTGGGACTATTGCAACATATATAAATGATAAGAAGATAAAAGATAGTGATAGAACTACCCCAGAGAGTTTGGAACTTCAACAAATTTTTAGACAAATGGTTGATGAAGGTGTAGAAGTTGTAGTAATGGAGGTTTCTTCACAAAGTCTAAAATTGCATAGAGTTGATGGATGTCAGTTTGATATTGTATTATTTACTAATTTTTCAGAAGATCATATAAGTGAAAAAGAACATCCTGATATGAAAGATTATTTTAATTCAAAGTTAAAATTGTTTGAAATGTGTAAGACTGGTATTGTAAATGCTGATGATTTATATGCAGCAAAACTTCCAAGATTATTTCCAGATAGTAATATTGTTACATATGGAATTGATAATTTTGCAAATGTTTTGGCAAAAGATATTACAATTACAAATTCATATGTTGATTTTAAAGTTAAAATTATAGATAGAAATGAAAGAGTAAAAACTGGAATTCCAGGAAGATTTAGTGTTTATAATTCACTTGCAGCAATATGTGTGGCACAAAAGTTTGGTATTGATGTTGAAACAATTAAACAAGCTTTAGATGAAGTTAGAGTTCCAGGAAGATCAGAGTTAGTTAATAATAAATTAGAATTAACAATAATGATAGATTATGCTCATTCTCCAGAAAGTTTACAAAATATATTACAAGCAACAAAAAGTTATACAAGAGGTAGAGTAATTTCTGTATTTGGTTGTGGTGGAGATAGAGATTCAGGAAAAAGACCAATAATGGGAGAAATTTCAGGGAAAATTGCAGATTATACAATAGTTACATCTGATAATCCAAGAACTGAAGATCCACAGAAAATTGTTGATCAAATTGAAGAAGGTATTAAGAAAACTAAGGGAAAATATGAAGTTATTGTTGATAGAACAGAGGCTATTCAATGTGCTATAAAAATGGCTAATAAAAGAGATATTATAATTTTAGCTGGTAAAGGACATGAGCCTTATCAAGAAATAGATGGAGTTAAACATCCATTTGATGAGAGAATTATTGTTAAAGATATTATTGATAAATTAGGAAAGGTTTGATAAAGTTGGATTTTGAAATAAAAGTATTGCTTATAACATTTGCTATATCCATAATTTGTGGCTTAATAACAATACCAATTTTAAAAAGACTGAAAATAGGGCAAATAGAAAGAGATGATGGTCCTGCATCACATTTAAAAAAGCAAGGTACTCCTACAATGGGAGGAATAATAATGATAATAGCAAGTGTGATTTCAGTTACAGGAACATATATTTTTCTAAAAATTATAGGGAATGAGAATTTAGGAAGAGAAATATTGCCATTATTACTAATTACAATTGGATTTGGAGTAATAGGTTTTATTGACGACTTGAAAAAGTTAGTACTAAAAAATACAGAAGGTTTAAAGCCAAGTTATAAAATGCTAGGACTTTTACTTATTGCAGTTGCTTATGTTTTATTTTTAACTCAAGGATTAAAAATTGGAACAGAAACATATATACCATTTATAAAAACATATATAAATATACCTTTTTATGTATATGTTCCACTTGCAATTTTAGTTATATTAGGTACTACAAATGCAGTTAATCTTACAGATGGTGTTGATGGTTTGTCATCTAGTGTTTCAGTAATTATTGTAACATGTTTAGTTGTTATAGGAGTAACAAATCAAATATATGAAGTGTCAATATTTGGAAGTATTGTTGTTGGAGCAATATTGGGATTTTTAATTTTTAATTTACATCCAGCGAAAGTTATTATGGGAGATACAGGTTCTTTAATGCTTGGAGGTGTTATTTCTGGTATTGCTTTATATTTAAAGATGCCATTATTGTTACTTTTAATAGCTATTATACCAGTGTTAGAAACTTTATCTGTAATTATGCAAGTGGCATATTTTAAGAAAACAGGTAATAGAATATTTAAAATGGCTCCTTTACATCATCATTTTGAGTTGTCTGGGTGGAAAGAAAATAAGGTAGTTGTTGTGTTTTCTTTAGTAACTTTGGTCATGTGTTTTATAGGATTAAAAGTTATATAGTAATTGTTTAAAATAGATATTTTACATACAAGTTTTTGAAGGAGGACTTTTGATGGCGAAAAAAAGTAAAGAAAAAAATTTTTCAAGTTTTTTGAATAATCCAATAGATTTTACTTTAGTAATAACTATATTATTGCTTTTGACAATTGGATTAGTAATGGTATTATCTGCTAGTTCACCTTCTGCTCTTTCAGAAAGTGGTAATAGTTATGCTTATTTTTCAAAACAGTTAATCTTTGCTATTTTGGGAATTTTTGCAATGGCTTTTATATCTAAGATTGATTATCGTTTTTATCAAAAGTTTTATAAACAGGCTTGGTGGATTTCTTTTTTGCTTTTGGTTGCTGTAATGATGGTTGGTAGAGAAATAAATGGTGCAAAAAGATGGATATATTTTACAGATACTTTATCTTTTCAACCTTCAGAAATGGTTAAATTTTTAATGATTGTTTTTTATGCAGGTATATTGGTAAAAAATAGAGATGAGTTAAAATTTTATGGTAAAGGACTTGTTAAACATTTTTTATTTTTAGCTCCAATAATAGGACTGTTGTTATTAGAGCCACATCTTAGTAGTTCAATGGTTATAATTGGTATTGTTTGTATAATGATGATTGTAGCTGGGTGTAAGTTTACACAGTTTTTTCTTACAGGAGCTGGTGCAGGTGTTCCATTATTAACTCTTGCAATAGTACTTTCACCATATAGATTAAAAAGACTTATTACTTTTTTAGACCCTTGGCAAGATATTAAAGGGACTGGTTGGCAGGTTATTCAAAGTTTATATGCTATAGGCTCAGGTGGTTTATTTGGAGTTGGTTTGGGTGATAGTAAACAGAAATATTTGTATATACCAGAACCTCATAATGATTTTATTTTTTCGATTTTGTCAGAGGAACTAGGTTTTATTGGATGTGTTGTTGTACTTATTTTGTTTGCTATATTTATTTGGAGAGGTATTTTAATTGCTATGAGAGCTCCTGATATGTTTGGTAGTTTAATTGCTATTGGTATTACTGTTTTGGTTGCTATACAAGTTATAATAAATGTTGCTGTTGTTACTTCTTCAATGCCTGCAACTGGTATGCCATTACCATTTTTTAGTTATCGGTGGTACAGCTTTGTTTATTTTACTGTGTGAAATGGGAGTTTTACTTAATATTTCTCGTGCTGGTGCAAAGTGATAAGATGAAATAGTTTAATTGAAATCATGTATTAGTTAATTTGTAGTTTGAATTTTTATGTAAGGTTTGAACTGAGTAGTAAATATGAAGAAGGTGGAGTTTATGAGAGCTATTGTTGCAGCTGCTGGAACTGCTGGACATATTAATCCAGGAATTGCAATAGCAAATAAAATAAAACAAGAACAGAAGGATTCTGAAATTATTTTTATTGGTACAACAAGAGGCTTAGAAAATGATTTAGTACCAAGAAGTGGATATGAATTAAAAACAATAGATGCATATGGATTAAGTAAAAAAATATCATTAGATAATTTAAAAAAAATGTATAAAACTTTTAGAGGTTATGGAGAGGCAAAGAAAATAATTAAGGAATTTAAGCCTGATATTGTAATTGGCACAGGTGGTTATATTTGTGGTGCTACTATTTCAGCAGCACACAATTTGCATATACCAACTTTGTTACATGAGAGTAATGCTTTTCCAGGTAGAGCAGTGAAAATGCTTGCAAAAAATACTGATACTATTTTAATTTCTTTTAAAGATGCAGAAGAAAGAATTAAAAAGGCAAATAATATAGTATATACAGGTACTCCTGTAAAAATATCTAAAAAAGATTATGAAATAAATGAAAAAATGGATATTATAAAAAAAGCAGGTCTTAATGGAACAAAACCAATAGTATTAGTTTTTGGTGGTAGTCAGGGGGCACAAAAAATTAATGAGGCTATTGTTGGAATATTAAAAAATAAATTAAATAAAGATTATCAAATAATGTGGGCTACTGGTCCAAAACAGTATGATATTATTAAACAGATGTTACAACATGAAAATATTAATATAAATAATATAGATAATACTAGAATTGTTCCATATATTTATAATATGGAACAAATTATGAATGTTTCAAATTTGATTGTTGCAAGAAGTGGTGCAATGACTATAACAGAAATTTCTAATTTAGGAAAGCCATCTATTTTAATTCCTTTACCTAATGTAAGTGGAAATCATCAATTATATAATGCAAAAGTTTTAGAGGATGTTGGTGCTGCTAAAATTATTTTAAATGATGAATTAGAAGGTAGAATTTTAAATGCACAAATAGAAGATATAGTTTTGAATAAAGAAAAAGAATTTCAAATGTCAAAAAGTGCTTTAAGTGTTTCAACTACAGATGTAGAAGATAGAATTTATAAAGAAATTGATAGATTAGTTAAAGATAAAAATTGGAGTAAATAATTTACTTAAAAAATGGTTTTTAGCTATTAGTAGTAAATTATATTAGTAATTAAAATATTATAACTTAAAATAAGTAAGTTTATTAAGAAGGGAAAGTATTAAATGTATAAAAATATTAAGTACAAAATTACACTAACTTTAGTTATTATATGTTTATTATTTATAGGGGGGTTGAGCTTTTTATACTTAAATTCTATTAGTCAAATGCAAAATTTTGTAAATCAGGAAAGTAATATTACAAATATTATTAAAAATGTTGATAAAATTTTTATAAATGCAAAAACATCTATAATTTTTATAGATATTGTTTTTGTGTTTGTAGTAGTTTTTATTATATTGTCTTTAAAAAGATTTGTAATTTATCCAAAAAATAAATTTATAAAAAATGATGAAAGAGCAGAACTTAAGGACAAGCTTAATGAAGTGTCTTCAAGAAAAAATCAAATAGAAACTATTTTACTTCATATGACTGATGGAATTATTGCCTTTAACATGAATGGAGATATTATATTAATTAATCCAGCAGCTAAGAAGTTTTTAAGTATTAGTCCAGAGGATAATACTTTTGAAGATATTTTTTCTAAATTTAAGTTAGATATAAATATGGAAAAGGTAATTTATTTAGAAACATGGACTTCAACAGAGCAAAGAATTCAGGTGGATGATAGATTTATAAAGGTTTTATTTGCACCTTTTAGAAATGAAGAAGATAGGCCAGATGGTGTAATTGCAGTAATTCAGGATATAACAGAACATGTAAAATTGGATAATATGCAAAGGGAGTTAGTTGCAGATGTATCACATGAATTAAAGACTCCTATTACTTCTATAATGGGTTATGCAGATACTCTTTTAGAAGGAGGATATGATGATAAAACACAAGAGAAGTTTTTAAATGTTATTGCTACGGAATCAAGGAGAATGGCTCGTTTGGTTACTGATTTATTAACTCTTTCGAGATATGATACTAATAAGAAAAAGACACAAAAAGAGGCTTTTGATTTAGGTGAACTTGTAAAACGTTGCCAGGAAAAACTTGCTATTGAAATTAAGAAAAAATGTCATAAAGTAAATTGTTTTGTTACAGCAGATGTTCCTTTTGTTTATGCTGATAAAGATGATATCGAAAGAGTTGTGCTTAATATATTATCAAATAGTATTAAATATACCCATGATAATGGTGAAATAAAAATTTATGTAGGTTTTGTTTTTAATGATGCTTATATAAAAATTTTTGATAATGGTATTGGAATTCCAGAGGAGGATTTGTCTAGGATTTTTGAGAGATTTTATAGAGTTGATAAGGCTCGTACTAGAGAAATGGGTGGTACTGGATTAGGACTTTCTATTGCTAAAGAAATTTTGGATAAAAATGGTGGAAGTATTGATATTAAAAGTAAAGTAGAAGAAGGAACAGAGGTTGTAATTAGAATTCCTACAAAAGAATAATTGTTTATGGATATACTTTTTTGTCAGAACAGCTAAAAAATTCAAGTGAAACATCATCTTAATAAATAATATTCCATGTTTGTTTTATCTACAAACTGTAACTTGTTGGTCCCCACATTCGTTACTAAAAAATAATATATTATAATTTATATCCGCAAAAGAGCTATAAGATATTATTTTTTATCCATTCCCAACT
>CAOSZT010000046.1 GCA_948528155.1 uncultured Clostridia bacterium
CTTCTCTTCGTTCAGTTGTATCTTTAATCCGTAACTCACTTCGTTCGAACGGCTTTTCTTATTTTTTAAGTTTACAACTTCTCTTCGTTCAGTTGTATCTTTAATCCGTAACTCACTTCGTTCGAACGGCTTTTCTTATTTTTTAAGTTTACAACTTCTCTTCGTTCAGTTGTATCTTTAATCCGTAACTCACTTCGTTCGAACGGCTTGTCTTATTTTTTAAGTTTACAACTTCTCTTCGTTCAGTTGTATCTTTAATCCGTAACTCACTTCGTTCGAACGGCTTAAAGAACCTTTGGTATTTTGAACATATTTTGCTCTTTTTCTGGTGCATTTTGCAAAAGTGCTTCATTGTCTTCAAATACTTCTATTTCATCTTTTCTAAATACATTTTTCTTTTCATTTGCTCCTATTGTTACATCTAAATTGTCCACTGGTGCATTGTTTACTATATTTGTAAAATTTAATATATCTTGTAAATTTAGCGCATATTTCTCTATCTCTTGTTCTTCTATACTCAAATCTGCCAAATTTGCTATGTGTAAAATTTCTTCTTTACTTATCTTCATCTTATCACTCCTCTTAAAAATCTTTAATATTATATACTTAAAACAGCAAAAAAACAAGTTTTATTTTAGAAAACTCGGGAAATTTAATCATATTACAGAAATAAAAAGCTTTCACTTTTCTCTATTTTTCAAATTATACTCAAATTCATCCCAAGATTTACTAAAAACATGATTAGAAAAAGATTCTTTAAGCCCTGTAATCTGTTTCAATCTAATAATCTCATCTAATTCCATACCTAAATGTTTGGAAATCTGAGCTTCATTCCAACCATTTTCAGTCAAAATCAATACAATATGAGACATATCAACAATTTGATGTGTTCCTCTAGCTCTATTATGTCTAATTGTACTAGCCATACGATTTTCTAAGTCTTTATCAATTGTAACAATTGGAACTTGTTTCAAATTAAAAACCTCTTTTGCAAGACGATATCTATGAAAACCATCAACAACAATATATATATCTTGTTTTTTATCGTAATAAGTTACAATTGGCTGTGTATATCCATCTTCTTCTATTGAATGTTTTAATAATTGCATTTCTGGAGGAGCTACTTTATTAGGATTATAATCATTAGCTACTACCTTATCTATATCTACCATTTTTACATTTAATACTGGAAATTCTATTTCATTCATTTTCATCAACCTTCTTTTTATCCTTCACATATTGTTACAAAATTTTTATATCCTTCACTATCTTGTATTTTAAACCCACATTTTTCATAAACTTCAATATATTTTCTAGTTACAACACTATTGCCTATTTTTTCTTGCTTTTTCTCTTCCTTTTTTATATATATTAATATTTCCTCCAAATACTTTTCTTTATAACAATATAAATTTTTTAATATTTTATTTTGAACAGATGTAAATGCTACTACAACATTTTCTTCTATATATAAATACCATTCTTTTTTTTCATCATCATAAATCCTATCACTTGTCTGCCTTTCTACCAATCTAGAGCCAAAAAACTTTCCCATATATTGATAAAATTTTTCATCTTTATTATTCATTTTTACTATCATTTCTAATCTAAATCCTTTCTTATAAAGCTCTTTTTTGTAATTTCATCTGTAATACTATTTTTTGTAAGTTTTTATCATCTGTTATTGTACTTTTATTCAATAAATTATCCCAACTATGTATTAACTTCTGTAATTCATCATCATCTGTTTTGGTTTGTGCAAATGACAATCTTCTTAAATAAAAATCATTTTTTTCAACTGCTCTTGCTATTCTTCTCCAAGATATAGCCTTTTTTTGGTTTTCTAATTTACATTCTGCTATGTCTGGTATTTCTTTAATTGATACATTATTTTTTTTTCTATACCATATCATAAATTTTGTAATTTTTCGGTAATAGTGCATCATTAAATCTCTATTATAAATTCCTATACTTTCTAATAAAAACACTGTATATTCTTGCCATGTCATAAAATCTGGTTTACATGATTTTATATTACCTAAAGCTGTTGTCTTACAATAGATATTTCCAAAATTAACTCCATTTACTCTATTTAGTATTTTACTCCAAGTTTCATATTCTAGGGCTTTAAACTGATTTAATCCTTTTCTTTGATCATCACCATATGGCTGACAAAGTCTTTGTTCATATATACTTAATCCATTTTTATACATCAGTTCATATATATAATTAAATTTTAAATCTAGTTTACTTACTGCTCCCCATATATCTTCTGTTCTCCAGTCATATATCGGGTAAAAATTATATACATCAATATATTTTTCATTTACTTTTAATTTTGTTGTCCAATTATAATTTTTAAATGTTAACTTTTTATCCTGAAATGCAATTGTTCTAAACCTATTTATACTCTCATCTGTCCTTATTCCAATTCCACAAGCTACTTTTTCTTTGTATTTTTTTTGATACCATTCAGCAAATTGCATTATAAATTCTTCAAATTCTTCCCCTTTTCTAAACCATTCAAATGGGCAATTTTCCATATTTATACTATCCTTTGGCATTTCTCTTACCCATAAATGTTTACTTTCTTCTTCCCAACAAATCCACTTTGGTTGTAAAATTGAAACTGCATTTCTAAGTGCTAATGGTAATGCTACATGATAAAAATCTCTTATTTGTGATAATTTCTTTAGTTCTTCAACATGAGCTATAGTGTGGCTATATTGTGCTTCTAAATCAATAAATAATACATCAAATTTTTTATTTAATTTTTGTGCTATTTTATTCGCTAATTGTACCATTACAGAACTATCTTTACCTGCACTTACACTAAAATATATATTATCAAAATTTTGGAAAACAATTTCAAGTCTTTCATATGCTGCCTCTAAGACATTTTTTTCTAAGTACTTTTTTGGCATATTTTTTCCTTCTTTCTTACCAAATTATACCATTTATGTAATTTACTGTAAAGTTTTTTCGACATTTTTAGAGAAACAATGGTTTCTATATAATACTTTTTTAAAGTTTTAACATTGACTATAATAAAAATTTAAAATTTGGACAAAAAAAAACTATACTGTAAATCATATCTTTATATTTTAAAGAAAAATTTACAATACAGTCTTCCTATGAATTCATATTTATATTCACAATTATTTATTATTATTTACTAAATCTTTTAATGCTTTACCAGCTTTGAAAACTGGAGCTTTTGATGCAGGTATTTTGATTTCTTCTTTAGTTTGTGGATTTCTACCTTTTCTTGCAGCTCTTTTTCTAACTTCGAAAGAACCAAATCCAACTAATTGAACTTTATCTCCCTCTACTAATGCATTTGTTACTGTTTCTATGAAAGCATTTACTGTTGCTTCAGCAGCTTTTTTTGTGTCTCCTGTTTTTGCAGCTATTGCTGCGATTAATTCAGCTTTGTTCATTTAAATTACCTCCTATAAGATTTAAAAATTTATGTACTTTTATCGCCTGAACTAAGCAATAACTGTACTTTCTAAATAAACTATTCGCCAACTTTCGCTAAAATCCTTCTTTTTTTCTAATAAATTTTTAATTTTTCCAAAATTCTTATGATTTTATTACCTGCTGGCATCATTTCAAATTCTTTCTTTGTAAATATTCTTAGTTTTAAAACTGTAATTACATATATAATTATTGCAAAAACTATTGCTATTATTGTAGCCAATCTTTCAATTATTATTCCTTTTAAACTTGAATATATAAAATATGAACATATTCCCATTATTGCTGTAGCAATTGCTGGTTTTATTACAAATTTTTTAAATGTCAATTTCAATTTTACATTTTTACCCAAAGCATTCATTACAATATAAAATGCAACAGCATGACAAGCAACAGATCCAATAGCAGCTCCATATATTCCAAAATTAGGATTTGGAATTAAAGTTACATTTAAAATAAACTTAACTATAACACCTATTCCCAAAGCTACTGTTGGTAACATTAATTTTCCATATCCTTGTAGCACAGCATTTATAGTTTGATCTAATATTGTAAAAATAACAGTTAAAGAACTTATTTGTAATATTAAAGCACCATCACTTGCATTTGGAAATAACAAATTCAATATTGGTCCAGCAAATATATACATTCCAACTGTACAAGGAAGTCCAATAAGCATTGAAACTAACAAAGAAAATGATGTTTTTTCTGTAATTGTCTTTTTATCTCTTTTAGCTTTTGCTGCTGAAATTGCAGGTACTAATGCAGTAGCAAAAGCTACATTTATAGCCAAAGGTAAACTTGTTAATGTATCAACCTTTCCACCTAGAATTCCATATAATGCTGTTGCAGTATCTTCTGGCATAAAATTTTTTAAATTTCTTACAACAGTAAAAGAATCAATGTTTTTATTTATTGAAGACATTATTGCAGTTAAAGTTATAGGTATTGAAACATACATTATCTTTTTTATAATTTTTGACACTCTTAGATATTTATAATTTACTGAATTTTTTATTTCTCTAGCGATTTCTTTTCTTTCACTTTTATAATATAAAAATAAATAACTAAATCCTAAAAATGTAGCAAGTGTTGTAGCTAGATTAGCACCTGCTGCCATCCACTCTGTTGAAACATTTGACAAAATTGCTACAACTTCAACAACAATAATTGTAAGTAAAGTTTTAAAAACCTGTTCTAAAGTTTGCGACCTAGCACCCACACTAATTTTTTGTCTCCCATTAAAATATCCCCTAAATACAGAAGCAACAGTAACAAAAAATATTGCTGGTGATAATGCAACTAATGTCATTTCAGCCTCTGGGATTTGTAGCCAATTATTAGCAATAACTTTTGCACCTAAAAACAATAATAGACTTCCCACAAGTCCAATAAGTGAAAAAGTTGCAAAAGCTATTTTAAAAATTCTATAAGCACCTTTATTATCTCCAACAGCAACTCTTTCTGAAACTAACTTTGATATTGCACTTGGAACACCAATTGATGAAATTGTCAATAATAAAGCATAAATTTGATATCCACTTGCACATATACCATTACCTTTGTCTCCAAAGTTTTGCCTATTTGTTAAATACAATGTATATACTAAACCTAATAATTTAATCAATACTTGTGAAAACATTAATGTGATTACACCTTGCATAAAACCTTCTTTTCTATGCTTTCCTTGTCTGGCATTCTTTTTAGTATCTTTATTTATCATTTTCCCTCCTATTTATTAGCTATCTTCCACAATAAAATTCATTATTAATTACTATTTAATTATATAACCTATTATACCAACTAATTCATTCTTTTTACATTATAAGTTTTATTTATATTTTTATCAATAGTTTTTACAAATTTTTGAAAAATCATTGACAAATCAGCTTTTTTGTAATAAAATATTTTCGTCTTATGTTAGAATATGATTTAAATATAAAACTTCTCCCCGGTAGTTTTAATTTAAATTTCATATATAATTAAATTTATTTCATATTTATATTTCAAAAAATGTAAAATGAAATTAAAAAAATAGAAATAGGAGGGTAATTATTACCATGAACAATACAACATATAGCCCAAAAAAGGCTGAAATAGAAAGCAAATGGTACATAATTGATGCAACAAATAAACCATTAGGAAGAGTTGCAACAGAAGCTGCAAAATTATTAAGAGGAAAACACAAACCAACATTTACACCTAATATAGATACAGGTGATCATGTTATAATATTAAATGTTAAAGATGTAATATTAACAGGAAACAAATTAAATCAAAAAATTTATAGACACCATTCAGGATATATTGGTGGAATGAAAGAAGTTCCTGCAAAAGTAATGTTGGAAAAAAATCCAGAAAAAGCTATGACATTAGCTATAAAAGGAATGTTACCACACAACTCTTTAGGAAGAGCTCAATTAAAAAAATTAAGAGTATATGCAGGAAATGAACACGAAAATCAAGCACAAAAACCAGAAGTTTGGGAGGTAAAATAAGATGGCTAAATCAGAAAAAATAGTTTACTATGGTACTGGTAGAAGAAAATCTTCAATTGCCAGAGTAAGAATAGTAGAAGGATCTGGAAAAATAACAGTTAATGGAAAAGATATTAATGAATTTTTCGGATTAGAAACTTTAAAAGTTATAGTTAGACAACCACTTACTGTTACAAATACAACTGATAAATATGATGTTATTTGTTCTGTTCAAGGTGGTGGATTTACAGGTCAAGCTGGTGCAATTAGACATGGTATTGCTAGAGCATTAAATGAAGCTAATAGTGAATTTAGACCTGCTCTAAAATCAAATGGTTTCTTAACTAGAGATCCTAGAATGAAAGAGAGAAAAAAATACGGTCTTAAAAAAGCTAGAAAAGCTCCACAATTTAGTAAGAGATAAAAAAGTGCCCTGGGTGGGCAAGAGGCGGGAAGCCTATATACAAAGCGGTAATCATTGGTATTACTGCTTTTTATTATCTTTATAAAAGTCATTAAAAGCTGTCAAAAACTACTGTGTAATATACATACAATACACAAATTTAAAAAGACATCATATTTTACTATGATATCTTTTATTATTTTAAAAATAGTTATTTCCAAAAATATTTTCCATCTTCATCTCTATAACAATCTAGTTTTATGTAATTTGCTTCTTTATTGTTATAAAAACTCTTTATCATTATTTTATCACTTTCTATAATAGAATTAGAATCTATTAATTCCTGTTTTGAAAACCATTTATATTCAAATTCTGGATTTGATATTTTTTGATTTATATCCATTAATAACTCACAACAATACAATATAGTAGTTGAATTTTTATCATGCATAATTTCTGTGGTAGTACCTAATAATTTGTTAAATTTTAATTTTAAACCTAGTTCTTCATTAATTTCTCTCTCTATTGCTATATCTATATGTTCACATTCTTCAACTTTTCCTCCTGGTAATCCATAAAGTCCTATAAAATCTCCTCTTTCCCTTTTTATTAGTAATATTTTATCTTCATTAGTAATTATACCTATTACTACATTAATCATTCTATTTTTTCCTTTCTTATAAGTGAATATGAATTTCATTCTTTTCTATAAAACTTATTAAAGTTATTCTCTTACTCATTTTGTATTTTTTCCACCCTTCTTAAATGAATTAAATAATATGCTAGTCCTATTTGAAAAATCATAAATATTACAGATAATCCAAACATATATTTAAGTCCCATTTCGTACATTATTCCACAGAAAAATTCTCCTATTGCTTCTCCTAAAAATCTTATTATATATCTTATATTAGCAAATAATAATATGATTTATGGCATTTCAAAATCAAAAGATATTCTTCTATCAAGTATTGCAAGAGCATTAGATGAAAAAACAAAAAAATCTTCTTATTCTAAATGACTTATAACTGATGTATCTAAATATACTTTTAATTTACGCATAATCTTTATTTCCTTTCATTTATTATTACACTTTTCCCTTTTACATAACACGAAATATATTTCTTTATCATATCTCACAATCTAATTTTTCTTTACTCAATATTAGTATATACTCTTGCAACTTCTGCCATAACATTATTTACTGGTTTTAGTGTAGCACAAGCTATTGCTTTATTTTTATCATAGGCTAGCAAAATTATTTGTAATTTTTCTAAACCGTCTAGGGCTGTAAACCCTAGCTTTACTCTTTGTGGTACAATAATATTTTGAAATTCGTCCAATTTTCTACATAAATTCTTAAAATCATTATTATCATAATTAACTTCTTTTATTTCAAATTTCATAATATTTATCATTTCATCAATTAATTAATATATCATAATTATTTTCTTGTATGTGATAAGATATTTAATTATATATTAGCATAATCTTTATTATTTTACAAGTTCTATAGCTTTTTAGTTTCGGTTTTTTGCAAAAATAAATTCTTAATTAAGATAAAATTGGTAAAATATGTATATTAGTTTATACGTTTTATCAATTCTATTTTTTTGACATTACTTAATAAACCTATTGAAAATAGGTTTATTATATTATCTAAATATCTTCTTTACTTTTTATTGGTATGTTACTTGCATCATCATTGGTATTTCTGAAATTCCATATACAAATATTAAATTTATCTATTTCTTTTCTGCTGTTATTTGTGCCTTTATTACACTTATCATACTTTCTTTTTCTTCTCCTTGAAACATTATTTTCATCTACTTCATTTCCATATCGTTATCTTGAATATCATATATATTGTACTTTGTACAACTATTAATAGTTTAGTTTATACTCAAAATTTTCACAAAAATTTCTCAATCTTATTTAGCAATATTGTAGTATATAGTGGTTTGCACATAAATCAATCTGAAACAAATTTATATATGTTCTTTTATACTTTATTTTTTACAAATTTTAAAAATAAAAAATAAACTAATCCACATAAAATTGAATTAGTTTATTTATAATTAATTATTGTTATTACTTTGTTGTTTTCTAGCTTTTCTACAAGCTAAACATCTCACAGGTTGATTTGTAAAACCTTTTTCAGCATAAAATTGTTGTTCACCTGCTGTAAAAACAAATTCAGTTCCACAATCTTTACATGTAATTGTAATATCTTCATATGTTGTTTCCATTTATAGAGACCTCCTTTTTGAATTGATTTGAATTACTTTTCGTACTTAACCAATCTAAAGAGAAGGTAAAATATTCTAAAATAAATTCATTTTTGCTTCTTTTCGAAACTTACTTTACTATATCATACTTTCCAAAAAAATACAAGAGAAATCTAAAATTGATTAAAAATTTGTTACTAATATAAAAACTAAATAAATCTTCATAAAACTCATTTTTGTAAAACAATAGTAACAGGTCCATCATTAACCAAAGCTACCTTCATATCAGCACCAAAAATCCCTGTTTCTACATTATCACACTGTTTCTTACATTCACTAATAATATATTCATACAACTCACTTGCAAATTCAGGTTTAGCCGCCTCAGTAAAAGAAGGTCTATTTCCATGAGAACAATCTGCATACAAAGTAAATTGAGACACTAATAATAAACTACCAGCAATATCTTTTAAAGATAAATTCATTTTCCCATTATCATCTTCAAAAACCCTTAAATTAATCAACTTTTTTATCAAATAATCAGCCACTTCTTTTGTATCAGTATGTGTAATACCAATTAAAACTAAAAAACCCTTCTGTATATGACCAACAATGTCACCATCAACTTCAACATTTGCACAATTTACTCTTTGAACTACAAACTTCATACTTCTCTCCTCACCTTTACAATCATATAATATAACAAATCAAAAAAAAATACAATCTTTACAAACAAAATAAAATTCGTTAATAGATAATACTATTTTATTGTTGAGTAGTCCAAAATATTTAAATATTTGGGATGGCTTCACTTTTTGCAAAGCATTATATAGTAACTAAAATTCGTTACAGTTCAGGTCAAATTTTAAATCTGTCAAGTAGAAAAAGAGCTATAACAAAATGCTATAAAACAAAAATGACCTCTAATAAAAGAAGCCACTTTATAAATTTATAAAAAACAATAAAAAATTTTTAAATTTATCTACTACTCTTCACCTAAATTCCTAATCTGAATTTCCCTATTATCCTGTTTCTTCTCCATATTATTAAGCTGTTCATCACTCAAATTCTCCTCATTATTAATAATATATCCTTGAGCATTAATATACTTATCAATAACATTTTCTAGTTGTTCTTCTCTAGTCTGAGTATCGTTAACCCCTTTTATCTTATCTTTAAGTTCATCAATTTGAGTTTCTCTAATATCTTGAATTCTTCTAGCATTTTCCTTATTTTCAGGATTACCTATATGAGAATATTGCTCTAAATGTCTTTCAGTTCTAGTATGCTTCTCAACCAAATTAATCAAATTATCTAACTGTTTATCTTTTTTCTGAACATTTTCATTTTCAAAATTTTCCATAATAAAAAACCTCCTAATACAAATACTACAATATTATAATTTGCAATTTAAAAAATTTTAAAATAGAAAAATATGAAAACTATTCAATAATATCAATAGCATTACTATTATCAAGCCCATTCAAATTATAGTAAGTACTTGGAATTCTTCCAACAATTACATTTTCAGCAATTAAAACTTGATTTGTAATAACTTCGGTTATATTATTATATGGTGTTAAAATACTAACTTCGCACTTTATTTGTAGAAAAACCCTATGTAAAGTCTGATTTATACCTTGTGCAGAAAACTCACTTTTCAAATCTGTTTCTACATTTCCTATTGATGATATAGTAATTGGAACTCCTGGACCTCTACCTGCCAAAAGCTTAAAACCTGTAAAACTACCAAATGCAATTTCTACATCATCTCTTCCCTTTTCATCTATTTGATTTTGAATTTTTATTGCAACATCTGAAATAATTTCATTTATTGGACCAATATTTGACTTTATCATAATAATATTTCCATCATTATCCTTTTCAAAAGAAAAAAGTTCATCATACTGATGTTCCCTCATAACAACTGTTGCTTGTTCATTAGATATTATTGTAGCTATTGACTTGGCTCTATCTTTGCATAATGTATCAAATATTGGCAAAATTGCATCTAATACAATTTTAATAGTACTAAATGCAATTATCATTATTATAAAAATTTTTACCACTTTTTGTTTTTTTCCAAAATTCTTATTATCTAACTTTGAAATAAAAACTTTTGGTATTCTAATTCTTGGTCTTGAATATATTTTACTCATAACTTGGTTCCATTATTCTTTCAAATTTAGGAATATATAATTTTTGTCCAGGCATAATTAAATCTCTATTTTCAATACCATTTACTCTTGCAATTCCATCAACTGTACTTCCAAATTCCTTTGCTATATTCCATAATGTATCACCTTTTTTAACTATATATACTACTATACTATAATCTTGTTCTTCTCTTTCACCATTTTCTTCTATACTATTTATCATATTAATATTTGCTGTTCTATACATATTAGTATCATTTTGAATATCTATACTACAATTAATATCTCCTCCATCTTGAATTATAAAATCCTTTGTTTTAATTTCCATATTAGTATTTGTATTCAAAGTTTCCCCATTTTGAAGATTATCTATTGTAAATTCAAATGGAATTTTTGCATCCTTTATTATTATTTGTGTTCTAGTATCTTGAAAAATAAATTGTAAACTTAGTTCCGCTTCATATAATATTTTTGAATTTATTTTATTCTCATTTATAATTGTAGGAACAACATCTACATCAATCAAATTTAATCCTTCAATATCTTTAATATTTATTTTTTCTCTTATTTGTTTAATATCAGTTATATTTTTCTTATCAATCATTGTCATTATCTGTTTCTTCTCAAACTCTAAATTTACCAAAGTACTGTACATATCTTGAATTAAATTAATAGGCTTTTCTTCATATACATAACATACTGCTTCAATTTCTATTTCAATATAAATTGAATGTTCATCTTGTGAATTTGGTTTTATAATAATATTTTTAATTTCATAATTCACATCACATATATTTTCCTCTGTTACATTTGGCATATCAATAAAACCAACAACTGGTATTTTATAATTTAAAGTATTAATTCTGTTATCTTCTGTTAAATACATCATTCTTATTTCTGCTTCTGATTTTGTTAAAACTTTATTGTAACTAACTTTAATATCTTTATCAACTAGACACACTTGTGCTCTCAAAATTTCTGCTAAATTATCCATATTATCTATCTGTATCGTATCTTTTGCATAAATTTTTGTATCACCTCGACCTACTAATGAATTCACTTTTAAGTCTTCTTTTAAAATTTGTATATTATTTTCATTTTGAATTTCATTAATTACTTCAACATCTTCATTTAGATAAACTTTCAAACATATTTCTAATGACGCCTTAATACCAACTTTTCTTCCATTTATAACCTTTGCTTCTATTGACTTTATTTTTACATCTGAAACAATATTCATACCATCATTACAATTTGGAACATTTATACTTTCAGAAAAATCTACTGTTGTATTTAAACCTCTAGTCGTGTTTTCTGTACCATCTGGCATATACATTATATATGTATTTATTGCTCCATCCATTCTAACTTTACCTTCTTGTGCCTCCTTCTTATATATTGACACAACACCACTTGTACAAATTGTATTCAAAATATCAGGCTTTGAATCTGGTACAATCATATCCCCCTCTGCAAATATGATTTCTCTTTTCTCTGCAATTAATTTATTTATACTCAAGTTTTCTCTTTGTGCTTCTATCATTTTTTACCTCCTTATGTTCTGCTATTAGTTTTTAAATACTAATACAAAAAACTATATAACATTTATTTATAAATATATATGTTATATTTTTAGTTTTATGACTTAGGAGTTTCTTTTTGTTGGAGTAATTATAATATTTAACTTACTATCATATTTATATTTGTTAATTATATGTTCAGAAAAACTTGCCAATTCGTTAGGTATTACTATTGTTGTATATTTCTCATTTTTTAATTGCTCAATTTTCTCATCAATTTGCTCTGGTCTTTTTATTTCTTGTACATTCATACCCAATAATTTTGGTATTTGATAATTTTGCTCTTTTTCATATTTTATAAAACTTATTTTCATTTTATCACCTATTTTAGTTTGGTTTTTAAAAATAACTTTTATTCTTATATTAAATATAAAAAATACAAACCAAAAATTTTTTAAATAACATTAATATAAACCTTATTAATATAACCATCTACATCTTTATAAAATGTTACAGTATATTTTTGTGATGTTTCTATTTTTTGTTTAAGTTCATCAGCATCTTTCATTATATCATCATAATATACATCTATTTCATGCTCACCATAACCATTATTAATACTAATATTATTTAATAATATTTTAACTCTTGATCCAGTCTGATTTCCTTCATAACCCAAAAATTTTACATTAAAAGTTTCAATTTCTCTAGTTTCTAATTCCTCTGAAACTCCATTAGTATCATAATCCACAATATCTGCCACTTTAATAACAAACATAAAAAAAGATTCTACTACTAAGATTACAAATAAAACTGCACACAAAATCAATCCTACAATACTAACTACTTTTTTACCTCCACTTTTCACTTTCTTTACAGTATCTACAATTCCTAAAATTAATCCAATTAGTGCTATCACTACTCCTAAAGGTGCTAATACAAATGTTACTGCAATTCCAAATGCAATAATTCCTAAAACTAAAGCTATTATTCCCATATAAATTTCCTCCTTTATTTCTTTCTATAACATTATATACTACTTTTTTTTATTTGTATATTATTTTTATTTTATTTTCTAAATTTCATCCTACTAGCTAATACCTTTTTATTGCTAAATAGTCCCAAATATTTAAATATTTGGGACGGCTTCACTTTTTGTAAACCATTATATAGTAACAATTTCATATTACAAAAAAACAACCCCCCATTTAATGACTTTAATCTAATAAAAATCCATCAAACAAAAGGTTATTATATAGTTAAATCTATGCACTCTTCAATTCCAATCTTAATTTATCAGCAATCATAGCAATAAACTCACTATTTGTAGGCTTTCCTTTAACAGCTGAAATTGTATAACCAAATATACTTTCAACACTTTTTTGATCACCTCTACCCCAAGCAACTTCAATTGCATGTCTAATAGCACGTTCAACTCTACTAGCTGTTGTATCAAATTTATGAGCAATTCTTGGATATAAACTCTTTGTAATTTGATTTATTACATCTATATCATTTACAACCATAATAATTGCCTCTCTCAAATATTGATATCCTTTTATATGAGCTGGCACACCAACTTCATGAATAATATTTGTAACTAATGCCTCTAAATGTTCTTGACTTTTTTGTCCATTTCCTGGGATTTCTACATATCTTGGTTTAATTTCTCTACTATAAAAACTATTAACATTTTCTTCAGGTATATAATTTTTCAATTCCTTAATTCTCTTTATCAATAATTCAATATCAAAAGGTTTTACAACATAATATTCAGCACCTAAATTTATTGCCCTTTGTGTAATTTTATCTTGTCCTACAGCTGAAAGCATTATGCACATTGGTTTTTTATCAATATTAGACATATTAAGTTTTTCTAAAACTCCTATCCCATCTAAATGTGGCATTATTACATCTAGTAAAGCTACATCTGGCATCACATTTTTTATCATTTCCACTGCTTCTTCTCCATCTTTTGCAATTCCTATTACTTCTAAATCCTCTTGAGATTGTATGTAATTTGCAAGAGTTTGGCTAAAATCTTGATTATCATCTGCAATCAAAACTGTTGTTTTTTCTTTCATAACATTTCCTCCTAAATATAAAACAATTTTATTATTCACTATAATTATTATGTTACCTAAATTCTAAAATTCTTAATTCATAGTGAATTGGTGAACTGTAAATTTTTTACAGTTCAAATTATATTATTTAATTTTAGATTTTTCAATCAATTATTTCAAATATTTACAAAAACACTATTTTATTATACTTTTATTTATTAATTTTTTAGATAAAAACTTTAA
>CAOSZT010000047.1 GCA_948528155.1 uncultured Clostridia bacterium
GAGGAAAAATGAACTGTAAACATATAGAAATAAAAGGAAACACAACGAAATATTACTATTGCAAAGTAAAAGAAAAACCAATAGAAGAAAAAGACTGTAAAAACTGTATGCTAAAAATACCAAACATACCAAAAGGATTTGAAGAAATATTTGGAAAAGGATTTACAAGATAGAAACAAAGGAGGAAAAACAAATGAAAGAAATACAAAAAATAGCAGAAGAACAACACAAAGTAATAATAGGAATAACAATAATGTTAGTAATAATATTAATAATGGCAATTCTAAGTATAATGAACATAACAAAAACAATGAAGGAAAAAGATCAGATAATAGAAGAAATAGAAAATAAAATAAATAATATAGAAAGAGAAAAAAGCAAATGAAGATACCAAAAAAAATAGAAAAAGACAACCGAGAATACATATTTGAAAAAATATATCCGAATTTTATAATGTATAAAGATAGTAAGCTAGGAACAAAAACATGTTTTAAAAGGCAAGAAATAGGGTTAATAAAAGAAATAAAAGTAAGTCAAGAAGGAAGACTAAAAGGAATAAATGGAATAAGAGTGTAGGAGGTACAAATTAAAATATATGGAATATATGATATAAGACAAAAAGAACAATATGAAAGAGTAGGAACATTAAAAGAAATAACAAAGTTTTTAAATTTAACAACAAGAGAGATACAATATGGATTAAAAAAGCATTTAATAAGAAATAAGTATGAGATGTGCTATTTATTTAAGGAATAGGAGGGCACAAAAGATATGACAAGAGAAGATTTAAAAAACTATAAATATACACAAGAATGGATAAAAGACAGAACAGAGCATATAGAAGAATATAAAACAAGTATAACAAACATAACATCAATATTATCAGATATGCCAAAACGGAAGTAAAAAAGTAGAGGATAGTATAGCTGAAAAAGTAGTTATATTATTAGATGATGTAAATGATATATTAAAAGCAATACTCCAGGAAGAAAACAAACAAAAGGAAATTATAGAACAATTAAATAAAGTAGAACAGCCATATAGATTAATATTGGAAAAAGTATACATACAGGGGAAATCACTAGTAACTACAGCTAGTGAAATGAACTATAGTTATAGAGATTTATGTAGAAAAAATGGAATAGCATTAAATAAATTTGAAAGAGTTTAATCCTGTCCTATTTTGTCCTTGATTGGCACATATAAAATATGATATATATATAATTAGAAAAAGTCGCAAGTAGAAATACTAAGCCCAATGCGACAATTAGGTTTCATAAACAATCTAAAGAGTTGATGTAAAAGTCAGCTCTTTTAAAATGCTATTATCAGTATGCTAGGAAACAGATAATATAAAGAAACACCTAAATATAAATAAACTTTTGCAGAACAAACCTAGCGAGTTCAAGAAGAGTTGACACCACATACCCTGCTTTAGTGGGAAAAAGGTGGCTTAATAATTATTGTAAATAGTATGTAGTGATATATAAAAGCCTATGGAAGCAAAAGGTTGAGATACTAATTCTGGCACAGGGAAAAAAGTATTAGACTTCCAAAAGATTAAAAGGATAAGCTGTGATAAACCAAAAATCTAAAAAGTATAAGATAGCTTCTTATACAGACCAATATATCATTACATAGTGTGTATAAGAAAAGAGGATATATGAACAATGAAGAAAGATACCAAAAATACATAAAAGAACATTGTAATAAATGCAAAAATAGGAAAACAAACTTATGTAACATAAGAATATTTGTAATAGAAAATACAGTATGTACAAAGTGTGAATATTATGAAAAGAAAAAAGACTAACTCTCATTAGTCTTAAAATAATATAAAGATTTATCTAAATAATCTAAAACAGGTAATAAATCTTTATTATCAGCCTTAAGATAGAAAAACTGTTTATTATCAAGAGTTTTATAGACAGTAATATGTATATCACCAATAGAAGTACCAGATAAAAAATTCATAAAAAAACACCTCTTTTCATTTGTAAAATAAGAATAAATATAACATAAATAAAATATTATGTGTGTCGAAAGATGGAAAAAATAAAAAAATACAAAAAATAAAATAGAAAAATAGAAAAAGTAGGTGAAATAAGTTATGGCAAATGAAAAAAATTTAATACCAAATAGCGAACGAAGCCCGAGTGAAGTTAGAGAAAACGGAAAAAAAGGCGGACAAAAATCAGGCGAAGTAAGAAGAGAAAAAAGAATATTAAGAGAACTACTAGAAGAAGCATTGTTAAAAAAAACAAAAACAGGAAATAAATATATAGACATAACAAATGCCCTAATAAAACAAGCAGAAAAAGGCAATATAAAAGCATATGAAACAATAAGAGACACACTAGGACAAAAGCCAATAGACAAGATAGAACATAATGGAAGCATACCAGTGGTGATAGTAGATGACATTACAGAATAATGAAATAAACAAAATATCATTACAAAAATTAGTTGGAAAAGGATATGTGGAATATTGGAAATGTAAAAAAAGATATAGAATATGTAAAGGGTCAAGAGCAAGCAAAAAATCAAAAACAGCAGCCCTATGGATAATAAGCAATATAATGAAATATGAAAAAGCTAACACATTAGTAGTAAGAAAAACATACAGAACACTAAAAGATAGTTGTTTCACAGAGCTAAAATGGGCAATACATAGATTACAAGTAGATGAATACTGGGAAATAAAAGAAAGTCCACTGGAAATAACATACAAACCAACAGGACAAAAAATATATTTTAGAGGACTAGATGACCCACTAAAAATAACATCAATATCAGTAGATATAGGAGTATTATGTTGGTTATGGATAGAAGAAGCATATGAAATAACAAAAGAAGCAGACTTTGATATGATAGATGAAAGCATAAGAGGAGAAGTACCAGAAGGATTATTCAAACAAATAACCCTAACATTAAACCCATGGAACGAACATCATTGGATAAAGAAAAGATTTTTTGATAAACAAGACAATGAAACATTAGCAATAACAACAAACTATATGTGTAATGAATGGTTAGACGAATCAGACAAAAAAGTATTTGAAAGAATGAAAAAAAACAATCCTAGAAGGTATCAAGTAGCAGGATTAGGAAATTGGGGAATAGTAGATGGACTAGTATATGAAAATTGGAAAGAAGAAAAATTTGATATAGAAAAAATAAGAAATTTAGAAAGTGCTTTTGGGTTAGACTTTGGATACACAAATGACCCAACAGCACTTTTTTGCGGAGCAATAGACTTACAAAACAAAAAAATATATGTATATGATGAACTATATGAAAAAGGAATGAGCAATAAAAATATATATGAAAAAATAAAACAAATGGGATACTCAAAAGAAAAAATAACAGCAGACAATGCAGAGCCAAAATCAATAGACGAATTATATAGTTTAGGACTAAGAAGAATAACAAGTGCAGTAAAAGGAAAAGACAGTATAAACAATGGAATACAATACATACAAGACTTTGAAATAATAATACACCCAGAATGTGTAAATTTCATAACAGAAATAAGTAACTACACTTGGGATGAAGATAAATTCGGAAACAAAATAAATAAACCAATAGACGACTTTAACCATTTAATGGATGCAATGAGATATTCACTAGAAAAATACATAAGAAACAACAATTATATAACAATATTAAAATAGAGGTGCAAAAATGGAAATAAACAAAATAAAAAGAAAAATATTATATGATACAGAAAGAAGAAGGCAAATAGAAATAGAGAAAAAATACTATGAAAATGATAACATAATAAAAATAAAAGGAGTATTACCAAATGAAATTGACCCAATGAGAAATGCAGACAATAGAATATCACACAACTTTCACCAACTAATAACAGACGAAAAAACAGCATATATGTTCACAAATCCAGTATTATTTGATGTGCAAGATCCAGAAATAAATAAACAAATAACAGAAACACTAGGAGATGACTTCAAAAGTGAAAGTGCAAAACTATGTACAAATGCAACAAACAACAAAGTAGCATGGTTACACTATTGGATAGAAAATAACAAATTTCAATATTCAGTAGTAGAAACAGAACAATGTATACCAGTATTTGATGGAAAATTAAAGAAAAAATTAATAGGATTATACAGATATTATCCAATAGTAGAAGAAACAGAAACAGGAAGAAATAAAGAATATGTAATATTTGAGTATTGGGACAATAAACATTGTGAAGTATATAAATTTAAAGGAAACCTAAAAGGAACAAGTTTAACCCATATTCCAGAGAGCTACAATAGTTTCATACATGACCTAGAAGAAGTACCATTTATAGAATTTAGAAACAACAGAAATATGATAAATGACTTAAACAAATATAAAGACCTAATAGATATATATGACAAAGTAATGAGTGGATATGCGAACGACTTAGAAGACATACAACAACTAATATACATACTTGAAAACTATGGAGGGGAAGACTTAAAAGAATTTATAGGAGACCTAAAAAGATTTAAAGCAATAAAAACAGACACAGGACCAAACGGAACAAAAGGAGATGTAAGAACATTATCAATAGAAATACCAGTTGAAGCAAGAAACAGTATATTAGAAATACTAAAAAAACAAATATACGAAAGTGGGCAAGCCTTACAACAAGACACAGAAAACTTTGGAAATGCGAGTGGAGTAGCATTAAAATTCTTTTATAGAAAATTAGAACTAAAAGCAGGACTAACACAAATAGAATTTGAAAAAGGATTTTCAAAATTAATAAGAGCAATAATGAAATACTTAAAAGTATCAGATTGGAAAACAAAAACAATAATACAAACTTGGACAAGAAATATGATAAGTAATGACTTAGAAAATGCACAAATAGCAAATACAAGTAAAGGCATTATATCAGATGAAACAATAATAAAAAATCATCCTTGGGTAGAAGATCCAGAAAAAGAAATAAATAAAATACAATCAGAACAAAAAGAAAATGAATATGAAAATATAATTCCTAGTGATGTCAATAACACAGAAAATAAAGATGGTGATAAAGATGACAAATAATAAGGAATATTGGAGAAAAAGATTCACTGAATTAGAAAAAGCTCAAAATAAACAAAGTGATAAATATTTAAAATTACTAAAAGAGGAATATGACAAATCATTAATAAAAATCGAAAAAGATATAACAAACTGGTATACAAGGATAGCAGACAATAATGAAATAAGTTATACAGAAGCAAAAAAACTATTAGATAAAAAAGAACTAAAAGAATTTAAATGGACTGTAGAAGAATACATAGAAAAAGGAAAAGAAAATGCAATAAATCAAAAATGGATGAAGGAATTAGAAAATTCAAGTGCAAGAGTACATATAGAAGAATTAAATGCAATAAAAATACAAATACAAAATGAACTAGAGAATTTATACGATAGACAAAATAAAGGAGTAGAAAACTTATTAAAACAGCAATATGAAGATACATATTACAAATCAATATATGAAATACAAAAAGGATTAAATCAATTTGAAAAAGTACAAAAAATAAATACAGAAAAAATAAATAAGATAATATCCAAACCTTGGACAACAGACAATCAAACATTTTCAGATAGAATATGGAAAAATAAAAACGAATTAGTAAATACATTACAAAAAGAATTAACACAAGCGACAATAAGAGGAGATGACATACATAAGGTAACAAAAAAGATAGAAAAAGACTTTGAAGTTTCAAAAGGAAAAGCTGGTAGGTTAGTAATGACCGAATCAGCTTTTTTTAGTTCAGCAGGACAAAAAGAGAGCTTTAATAGTTTAAATGTCAAGCAATATGAAATAGTGGCAACATTAGATACACATACATCAGAAATATGTCAAAAATTAGATGGAAAAGTATTTGATATGAAAGATTATGAAGTAGGAATAACAGCCCCACCTTTTCATTGTTGGTGTAGAAGTGTTACAGCTCCATATTTTAATGATGAATTTACAGAAGGAGAGCAAAGAATATATAGAGATGAAGAAAGAAAAAGTGGTTATGTTGATAGTAAGATGAGTTATCAAGAATGGCATAATAAGTATGTAGAAAATGAAATTAAATTTAAAGTAAAGAAAAAACCAAAACATATATATACAAAAGTACAATTAGAAGAAATGGCAAAAAAGGCAAATAATATTGTTAAAAATTATACCAACAATGAATCTAAATGGAGTGGAAATATTATATTAACTAAAAATAAAACTGTTAAAGAATGGAATTGTGATATAAGTGTAGATGAATATTGTTCATTAGATATGTTAATACATGAACAATTGCATAGTCACTCAATAAGTTATTATGATAGACAAACATATAAAGAAAATTGGAAAATTGAAGAAGCAACAGTACAATTATTAACACAAGAAATATGTAAAAGAAATAAAATAAGTTATATAGAATCAGAATATGATAAAATGGTAAATACATTGAGGGCAATTAATAAAAAAGCAAAATTATATAAAAATGATTTAAAATTAGCTAAAGAGTTAATAAAAATACCAGTAACAGAAAGAATTGATTTTTTACAACAAAAAGTTTATAATAAAGCAATAGAAAATATATCAGTAGAAGAATATCAAAAAATATTTAAAAAGATAGAGGAATTTTTAATATGAATGTAGATAATATTGTTAAAGAAATATTAGAATTAAAAGTAGGTAAAAAAGATGAATACTATGATAATCTATATAATAAAGTACAAAATATTTTAAATGGAGAATATTCAGAGAAAGATAAGCAAAAGATAAAGAATACAGGAAGAATAGGGACACTTTATATGTTATCTTCGTATTCGATGTAAAAAATATTGCAAGTTTAAGTGAAAATGCCAAAAGGTATTGAATATTTACAAGAAAATTCTATGATGACTAAAGCCAAAAATATTGCAAAAGGAATAAAAGATATAATTCCAGGACTATAATTAAATAGTATTAAATTAAAAATATAAACCAAGAGCTATAAATAGCTCTTTTTCAATGCCCCAAAATCGTTAAGGCGATAAACTGGTCGAGAATACTCTTGTAGAATGAGAGATAAACTTCTACAACTATAAAATACTAGAAATAGTAATTATAGAGTGCCGAAAGGAGAAAAAATGGAGTTCTTAAAAGAAATTTTAGGAGAAGACTTATATGAACAAGTCAAAACAAAAGTAAGTTCTTATAACGAGAAAGCCGATAAGGAACAAAAAATAAGTATTGTAAATGTAAATAATGGAGAGTATGTAGCGAAAGCAAAATATTTGCAATTAGAAGCAGATTTAGACAATACAAAAACATCTTTAGAAACTGCAAATACAACAATAGCAGATTTAAAGAAAAACAACAAAGAAAATACAGACTTACAAGATAAAATTGCTGGTTACGAAAGTGAAAAAGCTAATCTTGAAAAAGCACACAAAGAAACAACTGAAAAGTTAATAAAAACAAGTGCAATAAAAGATGCACTATACAACGAAAAAGCAAAGCACCCAGAATTACTATTAAGTAAGTTTGATTTATCTAAAATTATATTAGATGAAAAAGGAGAAAAAGTAATTTCTGGAATAGAAGAACAAATAAAATCTAATAAAGAAACATATAAAGATTTATTTGTTGAAACAGAAAAATCAAATGAAGCATATCACTATATACCAAATGGAGGAAACTCAAGTAATAGTGGAACAACAGATTTTGTTGGAATAATAAAAGAAAATCAATCAAGAAAAATCTAAGACGTAAAAAAACGTCTTTTAGTTTACTGTAAAATAAGAAGGAGGAAAGAAAAATGGGATATTTAAAAGATGAATTAACAGGATTTGTACCAGTAGAACAAGCAACAGAAATAATGAAAGATGTAGCAAGAGGGTCAAGTGTATTAAGACTTTCAAAAGTATCACAAATGGAAAGTGATACTAAAAAAATACCAGTAATGACAGAAGGAGCAGGAGCATACTGGGTAGGAGAAGGAGAAAGAATAAAAACGACTAAAGCAGGATGGATCTATCCAGAATTAAAAGCTAAAAAATTAGCAGTAATAATACCAGTAACAAAAGAAAAATTAAAAGATACAACAATAGATGTATTTAATGAATTAAAAGAAAGCATTGCAGAAGCATTTTATAAAGCAATAGATGGAGCATGTTTATTTGGAACGAATACACCATTCGAAAAAAATGTAATGAATTGCATAGAAACAAGTGGAAACAAAATAGAAATAGGAACAAATACAACATTAGATTTAGATGTTTCTGATGCTATGGCAACAGTAGAAGAAGATGGATACGATGTAAATGGTTTTGTTGGAAGAGTAGGAATTAAAAATTCCTTAAGAAAATTAAGAGATACAAATGGAAATCAGTTATTTGTTGATGGAGTAAATGGAAAAGAGTTTTATTCACAACCAATTGAATTTTCAAGAAATGGAGCATGGGATAAAACAAAAGCTGAAATAATAGGAGCAGATTGGGACAAATCTTTAGTAGGTATTAGAGATAGTTTAGAATATGAAATATTAAAAGAAGCAACACTTGAAGGAACAGTTGATGAAGACGGAAAACCAATATCATTAGCAGAGCAAGATTTAATAGGAATAAAAGCAACAATGAGATTAGCATACTTACCAATTAAAGATGAAGCATTCTGTGCAGTAGTTCCAAAAGCAGGGGAAGGTGCTTAATATATGAAAAAATATATAAAAGACAAACATATTATAAATGCAACTGAAAAAGCATATAACATAATATATAAAGCAAAAGGATACAAACAATATCAAGAAGAAAAGAAAATAACAAAAAATACTAAAAAGAAAGAAGAAGCTGACAAATAGTTAGCTTCTTTGAGGTATAACTATGTCAGAAACAGAAATATTAAAAAACAAGCTAGACAATGATTTTAATATAGAAAATTTAATAAAAAGATTAGAAAAAGACTTAAATACAGAAAAAGAAAATTTATATGAAATAATTTTAGATGTAGTAATTATTATACTAGATTATACAAATCAAGAAAAAATAAAATTTCTTCAAAGTACTACATTAATAAATATGGTAAAAGATTATTACTACTTAAAAAGATATGACAAATTAAATAATAAAGAAGAAAACAACAAAGATAATACAAATATGAAAGTAAAAACTATTTCTGTTGGTGATACATCAACAACATTTGTTGACACACAAAGTCAAATCAATATAAATGGGACAACATACAATACAGGAACAATAGAATTTAATAAAAATATACTAATAGAAAAATATGCAGAAGAATTAAACAGATATAGAAAAATAAGGTGGAAATAATGGATAATATAGAACTAGCAAAAGAACAAGCAAGAAAAATAATAGAAAGTACATATGATAGTAAATGTAATATTATAGAACATCAAGCCATTAAAAATTATATAAACAAAAGGACAGAATATCAAGAAATAACATCATTAGAAAAACAACCTTGTAGAATATCATATAAAACAATATCAAAATCAAATGAAACTGAAAATGAAAACAATATAACACAAATAATAAAACTATTTATAGCACCAGAAATACAAATAAAACCACGGATCAAAAATCATAGTAACAAAAGGGAATTTAACTAAGGAATATAAAAATAGTGGAGAGCCAGCAATATATGACACACATCAAGAAATAATATTAGAAATATTTAAAGGTTGGGCTTAAATATGGCAAAATGGGGAAATTGTGATTTTAGAGAATTAAAAAAGTTCCAACAAGAACTTGAAAAGATGTCAAAAGCAAATATATCAAAATTATGTGAAGATATTTCAAAAGAATTAGCTGCTAGATTTTTAAGCAAAGTAATTAAAAGAACACCAGTTGGAGAATATTCACACGAAATAACTGTTACAGCTAAAAGAGATGGTAAAAAGCATAAAAAAGGAGAAGAATATACAAAAAGAGTTAATCCAAGTGGAAAAATTGGAGGTACTTTACGAAGAGGTTGGATATCAAAAACAGAACAGGAAGCAGAAAATGGAACAGGAAAAATGGTCAGTAAAGATAAAATTGAAAGTTGTGTTAATGGATTACAAATAAAGCATATAGGAAATATGTTTCAAGTAGATGTAACAAATGTAGTAAATTATGCAAGTTATGTTGAATATGGACACAGAACAAGAGGACATAAAAGTTGGGTAGAAGGACATTTTATGATGACTATATCTGAAAAAGAAATAAATGCAATGTTACCAAAATTTATAGAAAAGAAGCTAACAGAAATACTAAGTGAGGTGTTTTAATGGAAACAAATGATATTATAGATGGTGTATCCATAAAACTAAATGAATTATTTGGAGAAAAATACACAATATATACAAATAATGTTAAACAAGGTCTGCAATTTCCTTGTTTTTTTATTAAAACATTACCAAGTAATAAGAAAAAATTAATTGGCAATAGATATGAAAATGAACTTAATTTAGTAATACATATGATGTTGGAAGAAGAAAATTTAGAAGAATTTAATAATATTTCAGATAGAATATATGAACTAGAATATATAATATTATTAAATGGTGATATGTTAAAAGGGTACAATATGAAAATAGAAATAAGTGATGGAGTATTACTATATTTTATAACATATAAATATTTTACATATAATGAAACAATAAGAGAAAATGACATGGAAGGAATTAGTAGTAATGGGGAGGTAAAAGTATGACAAAACAAAAAGAAACCCAAAAGAAAGAAGAGTTTAAACAAGAAAGAGAAACTCAAAAAAACAAACAAATAGGATATACAAAACAACAAATAGTAAATAGTAAAAAATATTGTAAATACAAAGATTTACTAATAACTATACTAAAAGATAAATACAAATATTCTAATAAAGAAATAGACATAAAAATCAGAGAATTTTTAGAAAGGAAGGTGTAACTCTATGTTAGGAGGAGGAACATTTACAAAACAAAATAAAATATTACCAGGGTCATATATAAATTTTGTATCAACTCAAAGTGTAAACTCAAATATAGGAGAAAGAGGAGTTGTAGCAATAGGATTGGAGCTTGACTGGGGAAAAGATAATGAAATAATAGAGGTAACAGCAGAACAATTTAATAAAGAAGCAAATAAAATATTTGGATATGATTATGGACACATAAATTTAAGAGGATTAAGAGATCTATTCAAAAATGCAGTAAAAGGATATATATATAAATTAAATAATGATGGACAAAAAGCAAGTAATAGTTATGCAACTGCTAAGTATACAGGAAAAAGAGGAAATGATTTAAAAATAGTAATAGAAAAAAATATTGATGATGAAAATAAATTTGATGTTATCACTTTATTGGAAACATCACAAATAGACAAACAAACAATAAGTGAAGCAAGTGAATTAATAGATAATGATTATATTACATTTAAAAAAGATACAGCATTAGAAGTAACAGCAATGGCACCACTTGAAGGAGGAACAAATGGAAGTGTAACAGGACAAAATCACCAAGACTTTTTAAATAAAATAGAATCATACAATTTTAATACACTAGGATGTTTAAGTAAAGAAACAGAAATAACAACACTATATGTAACATACACAAAAAGACTAAGAGAAGAACAAGGAGTAAAATTTCAAACAGTTGTATATAATAACCAAGCTGATTATGAAGGAATAGTGAATTTAAAAAATAGCACAGAAGAAGAAGAAACAGGATTAATTTACTGGGTAACTGGAATAATAGCAAGTTGTAATATAAATACATCAAATACAAATAAAATATATAATGGAGAATATACAGTAAACAGTGAATATACACAAACAGAATTAGAAAATTGTATACAGAATGGCGAGTTTGTACTACATAAAGTTGGAAATGAAATAAGAGTACTAGTAGATAATAATAGTTTAACAAAAATAACAAATGAAAAAGGCGAAGAATTTAAGTCAAATCAAACAATAAGAGTACTAGATCAAATTGCAACAGATATAGCAACAACATTTAATAAAAGATATTTAGGAAAAATTCAAAATAATGACTCTGGACGTATATCATTATGGAATGACATAGTAAGTTTATTTAAAGAATATGCAACTTTACAGGCAATAGAAAATTTTGATTCAAAAGAAATAACAGTTGAACAAGGAAATGACAAAAAATCAGTAGTAGTAAATAGCTCAGTACAAATAATAAATTCAATGGAAAAATTATATATGAGTGTAGTAGTAAGCTAATCATAAAAAATATTAAGAAAAGTGATGGAAGGGAGAAATATTATGGATAATCCAATAATGAATGCAAAAGACTCTGTAAGTGCATCACTAGCAGAATGTTTTGCAACAATAGAAGGAAATAGATATAATCTTATGCAAGCATTAAACTTAGAGGCAAAATTAGAAAAAACAAAAACAGAAGTGCCAATATTAGGAAAAACAGGAAAAGGAAACAAAGCAACAGGTTGGAAAGGAACAGGAAGTGCAACATTTCACTATAATACATCAATATTCAGAGAATTACTAGAAAGATTTAAAAATACAGGACAAGACATATATTTTGATATTCAAGTAACAAATGAAGATCCAACATCAGCAGTTGGACGTCAAACAGTAATACTAAAAGACTGTAATATAGATGGTGGAATATTAGCAAAATTTGACGCAGATGGAGAATATCTTGATGAAGATATGGACTTTACATTTGAGGACTTCGAAATTCCAGAGAAGTTTAGATTATTAAATGGAATGACAAAATAAAAATGTAAAAGATAAAAAAGAAAGGAGGAATAAGAATGGATTTAGAGGCTTTTATGATAGAAGAAAAAGAGGAAATATTTGAATATATTGCTTCAACAAGATTTAAAGACAAAGAAGGAAAAGCAATAGCATGGAAATTAAGAACAATAACAGCAAAAGAAAATGACGAAATAAGAAAACAATGTTACAAACAAATACAAGTGCCAGGAAAAAGAGGACAATTTAGACAAGAATTTGACAGTAGTAAATATTTAGAAACATTAGCAACTAAATGTATTATAGAGCCAAACCTTAATTCAGTAGAATTACAAGATTTTTATAATGTAATGGGTCCAGCTGATTTATTAAAAGAACATTTACTTAAACCAGCTGAATACGATAATTTAATATCAAAACTTCAAGAAATAAATGGATATAATTTAGAAGAAGCGGTTGAAGAAGCAAAAAACTAATAAATGAAGGTGATTTTGAAGCAAATATTGCCCATTTTTGCCTTCATAAATTAAAAAAATTCCCTCATGAGTTTATTAATTTACCATTTAAAGAAAAGGCTTATGTTATTGCTAGTATTCAGATACGAATTGAAGATGAGAAAAAAGAG
Organism: uncultured Clostridia bacterium; assembly: GCA_948528155.1. Taxonomy (GTDB): domain Bacteria; phylum Bacillota; class Clostridia; order TANB77; family CAG-508; genus CAG-269. Next base: position 13,323 of record CAOSZT010000047.1, read on the forward strand.
GCTAAAAAATTGAAAAGTAAATCTAAGAAATAAATTTATAAAGAAATATCTTGATAATACGTATAATACGTAGTATAATGTGATTGTTAGGAGGAAATAGTCATGACATTCCGAGAATTAGAGAAATTGGTAATCTCCAAAGGTTGGTATCATTATCATACTAATGGCTCACATTACATATATAGACATAAAGAAATAAAACAGAAGTATTCTTATACCTAATCACAAAGGAGACATACCAAAAGGAACTCTTAACAACATTTTAAAGCAAGCAGGGTTAAAATAAACCCTTCTTGCATATTATATTAAAGAGAGGTATTATTTATGAAAGTTATTTATCCAGTATTATTTTATGAAGAAAAAGAAGGTGGCTATTCTGTATTTGTTCCAGATTTAGAAAAAGCATTAAATACTAGTGCATCTACTTGTGGAGATACATTAGAAGAAGGAATGTTTATGGCAGAGGATTTAATAGCAGGATTAATATTAGATGAGATTGAAGAAGGAAATAAAATACCAAAGGCAAGTAAAATTGAAGAAGTAACATTTGAAGAATTAGAGGATAATTTAGAAATTGAAGATTGGGATTATGTTTCTAAGTTTAAAACATATATAGCAGTAGATATTAGTTCTTTTGCTGAAAAATGGGGAAAAGACTTGGTAAAGAAAACAGTTAATATACCTAAATGGGTTAATACTAAAGCGGAGGAATTAAAAATAAATTTTTCAAAAACTTTAGAAGAAGCATTATTGCAAAAAATATATAAAGATTAAACATCAAATTTCATTTGGTGTTTTTATTATTTAAAAATAAGAAGAGAATAATAAAATGCTAGTATTATTTCTTATTAGTTGTTAAATTATCCTCTTCTTTTAATTCTTCTATTGCATGACGAGTAGCTGCAACAACAAAGGCAGTAAAAGTTGTTTCTTTTCCTTTAATTAGATTTTCTACTTCTTCTAGTAAGTCATTAGGAAATCTTATAGAGCGTTGAGTTGTAGATGGAATTATTGGAATTTTAAAACTATTCATAGTGACCTCCTTAATATCATAAAATA
>CAOSZT010000048.1 GCA_948528155.1 uncultured Clostridia bacterium
TAGTATTACATATATTATTATATATTTAAAAAGTACAAAGTCAAATTACCATAATGTACACGATAGTATAAAATATATTTGAAAATCAAAAAAAGACTCACCGATGTATAATTATAGTTACCAAACTAAATTAACCAGAGGTGAAACCCATGTATAGTATACCACAGAAATATGTAAAATTACTAGAAAAAATTATAAAAGAAACAATAAAAAGGCAATTATGATAAAGCACGCTGTTGTTTATACGCATAAGGCATAGAATATAAAAACAGATTCAAACTTCAAAATAAGGCTGGTTTTAGCACTTTAGAAGGATATGATTCCCTTCTTCATAAGATTGTGAAGCCTATATAGATAAAACCTTTAACAATAACTATATAAGGAATAATATCTGTGCTGGTGATGGAACTTCTTGGATTCTTGCTTTCTATAAAGAACTTCGCTTAACCTATTCTGCATCTAAAGTATTTGTCTTAGATTCTTTCCATATTGGACAAGCTATTACTAGAATTACTACTGATAAACTAGAAAGAACTATTCTTAAGGATTATATGAATGCTGGAAAGAAAAAAGAATTTCGTTTGTTCTGTGAAGCCGTACTAGCTAAATATCCTCAAAGATTGGAAAAGATTATTCAAAATAGAGATTATCTGATTTCTAACTAGAACTACATACATAATAAGAAAAACAAACTATTTATTGGTTGTCCTATGGAGTCTTATTTTTGGTTATTTTGAAAAGGCAAAAAGGCCTATGATATTACATACAAATAAAAAAATTGAATATAAAATTATGTTTACAAATTGTTATGTACTATACCTCTTGATAGAAAATTGAAGAACATTTTAGATTTATAAAATATGAGTTTGGATTTTAAAACTTTAGAGTTAGAAATTTCAATAGTATAAATCACTTATCATTTTGTCTAGCTTTAGCAATATTTTTTCTTTCTTTATTAATAGAATCAAAACCTAAATTATACTAAGAAGCGTTGTCAAATAGAAAAGTATTAAGAATAGGTTCTTACTTGAAATTATATCAAGTAATCTCAAGAATCAATAGCATATTAGGTCACAAAGATAATGGGATACGAAACAAAAAACAGATAAAAATGCTCACATTAAGGCGCTTAAATTTATTTGATATATAATATATCAAGTATAGTTGATTTTGTTATTATTGTATTATTCTTTTTATAAAAAAAGATATTCTCCATCTTTCTTTTAAAATGGAAAAATGGAGAACTCAAAAAATACTATCACTCTAAATTTGTTATATTTATCAAATGAAAAAGGGCTTTGATATTCTAATTTCTTTAAACTATCCTCACCCTTAATAAATTCTTGATCTTTACATTAACGAGATTCTAATTATAAACTGATATCTACATCTTGTACAGATATAAAGGGTTTCACCATTTTCAGGCGCCATATTAAAAAAATATTTACTTCCACATTTTGGGCATCCCATGTAAAGTGGATTCTTTAAATCTGTATTAGAATATACAGGAATTGTATTAGTTCCAGCTGCAATCTTAATTTCTTGACAACAATCACTTGTAGCAACATTAGAATCTAATGCATGAACATTAACAAATATTACAGATAATAATAAAAACAATAAAACAATAATTTTTTTCATATGTGTTTTCCTCCTACCTAATAAAAAATTATAATAAAATGTTTACAATAGTATGGTATCATTACTTATTTTAATTTTATGTCGAATTTTCTGAATTTTTAAACTTTGTATTAGAAAAAAATTATGAAGTCATCTAAAATAAAGTTTAAAATGTTTCACATATTTATTTACTAAACTATTTGCAATCTTATAAAACAAATAAATTTGTTATATCATTTTTTTCCTCACTATGAATAGCTTGTAAATTCATAAAATATGTAAAGCTATTGGCATATTCTTCAAAGGGACTAATAAACTTCTTTTTCTAAATCAGTTATAATAATAAAAACTCTCCTTATGTAAACCCAACTTGATTAGGTCATAAGGTTGGATTTACAAGTGAAAAGGGATAAATATAAAGATCCTCTCATTTTAACATCTTAAAGTTTAGATATTAATCGTTATAAAAACTCTCTTGTTCAAGCCAAACACTATTATCAATCATAAATTGAATAACATTCGTGAATTCTTTTAATAACGGTTTTTCTAATAATGTCTTAAGTTTTTCAATATACTTATCGTCATTAAAAGATTGAGTATATTTAATATTTTTCACTAATGTAGCTAAATCCATATTAATTGTCTTAATATTAAGGTCTAATTCTTCCATTAAATTATTTAAAATAGTAAATCCGCCATAATCTATATCACCAAAATGATAGTATTCTTTACATACAGACTTTAGTTTTTTTAAAACTTGTATTTGACTTCGAGTTGAAAATCCACCCAAAAATATGATTAGTCCATTAGACTTATAATCATAGAATGTTGTAAGATTTTCAATAGTTGTCACCTTAAGTATATTTTCAAATGATAGTTCATCAATTTTGTCAATTGGAATCCCTATCGAGTTAGAAACATCTTTTAAATCAATTTTTTGGTTATTAATTACAATTACTCCTTCACCTTTAACATAAAGATATGGAGTTACTGACATAATTCCTTTTTTCTCAAGAATATTTTCGTCTTCGTAAATAGCTATAATATGATTCTTAATTTTGGCAAGCCTTTTAGAATCATTAAATATATAATTACTTGCATTTCGTTCGTACACATTATGATTAAGATTTTCAAGATAATGAACAGCTTTAATAGCATCAATATATTCATTAGATAAGTATTGCTTTATTGACTTATTATTTTTAATTCTATTCATTATTTCATTTTTTAAATTAATAATAATATCATCATTATACTTATCTAATTCTTCTAATAATAAAGCTCTTTTTTCACTGGTTCCATTAATCTCTAATAATTGCTTAATCTCTTCAACTTTTTCAAGATTCAAAGATATATAATCAACAACAGTATCATATTTCAATTTTGTGATAGAAATATAGTTCTTCTTTTCTAATTGTTTTATTGCTTCATCGTATTCTAAAGGAGATTCAAAATACTTAGGATATTTATCTTTTGTAAATTTAATTTTCACCTTGGTTTTAAAACCAGATGAATTGGCATCTCTTTTTTCATAAATTGAGAGTAAGTCTCTAAGTAATATTTCATCATATTTCATGACTAATATCACTCACAATCGATTTTTCACCATCTCTTACAACGGCTAAAATTGTTTCAATATTATCCACAAGTGAATCTAGTTTACCTGGTGCTGCTAGGATTACTTGAAGTTTTAATTTATCTCTATAAAATTGAAGCATTGATTGAATTCTTTGAGAGTCCATTTTATCAAATGCTTCATCATATAATACAATTCCTAATGAATCTTTATTCCTCTTATAATCAAGAGTCTGCTTAAAGGCAACACCAGATAAAATATAAAATGGTACTTGTACTTCTCCACCAGATTGTGAACGAATTACTTTATTTAAACTCTTTATCCCATCTGGAGTATGAACTTCTACATCAAAGTATAAATACTTCCTATAATCAACAACAATTGATTGAGTTGTAATATCTTCTGAAAACATATATTGATTTAATATTGCTTCAACCTTTTGCCGTTCTCTATCTTCAACTTCTCTATCTACAAATACTCCTCTATCGGAATTTTCAGAATTGAATTCTTTGGCATAATTATAAATCGTCTTTAAATCTTGATTTTCTGTAATTGCAACCTTAATTTGATAATAGTCTTTACCAAATGTAAATGTAGCAAGACTTGAGTTTAAGTTCTTAATAATATCTTTTGCTTGGTCAATTGATATGTTTAGTTTAGATAAAAATTCACTAAAGAATAGTTTTCTATGACTTTTTTGCATTTCAACAAGTTTTGAGTTGTATTTAAATACAGAATCATTAATCTTATTCTTTTCTTCTTTAAATTTATCTATTGATTCATAATAAGGCTCGCAATTAATGCTAAACTTATCTCTAGCATCTCTCATAAAACTTTCTAATTTAAATTTTGTCTCAATTATTCTTCTTTCTAAAAGCTTTATATTTTGTTTCAATTTACTAACATAAGCATAAGTTATCTTAACATCGCTAAGTTCAACACTAGCTTTATCAATTTCTATTTCATTGTAACTTGATAATTGAGAACTTAATTCTTCAATTGAAGTATTTTTTTCCAAAATTTCTGTTTCATTTGATTTTATTGATGATTTATAATCAATAACTAATCCATCGCATTTGGAAATAAGCATTTCCTTATTTTCGATTTTAGTTTCAATTTTTGTGATTTCTTCACAAATATCTAAGTATTGAGGATTTGATTTATAGAAATTAATTTCTTCTGTCAATTGATTAATTCTATCAAATAATGACGCTTCTAAATCAATACTTGGAATATAAGAGCTATCTTCAAGAACTGAAATAGCGAACTTTTCCTCTAGATTAATAGTATGTGCATGTGCATTATTTGAATTATACTCACCTAACAACTTAAATGCATAGTCATTTAATTCATCACGCTCTTCCTTAACAACAGCTAATTGTTTCTTTAATCCCTCTAAACCAATATATGATTTACGATAAATACTAGAAGGAATACGCCATGAACTATAATTCTGATAACACATACAATCCTTGGTAATTGAAATATCATACTTATCTAATTCAAGAATATCATTAACACAATGAACTCTGTTTAACAATAATCTTGCATAGTTTAATGCTGTATCATTTGAAGCAACAACATATGATCCTAAGGTCCCTTCTTCAAAATCAAAATTAGGAAGTTTTGTGCCATTAACTAATCTTACGCCTGAAATATTCTTATTTGCGTGATAAAGTTTCAATGCATCTTTATAGTAGTTATTAGGAACAATTAAGTGAAATCTTTGTGCTCCTAGATAACCTTCAATAGCATTTCTCCAAGAGTCATCAGTTATATCTAGATATTCGCAAAAAAACTTGACTTCAATTTCTTCATGATACTTATCATAAAGACCATCCTTAATATAAGTTTTAAACTCTTCATATCTTTGATCAAAGGGGTGCTTGTCATCTTCCAAAGCTTTAATCTGCTCACTTACTTCCCTAAGTTTTTCACGAACCTCATTTAAATCATTTTTCAGTCTTTCAGCTTTTGCCCTATATTTTTCTTCTATTAATCTAGCTTCTTCTCTAAACTCTGTGAACTTTTGTTTAGCTGAAGCAGTTGTAAAGTCAGCTTGTTTGACATATTCAAAGAAAGAATCAAATACACTATTCTTATAAACTTTTAGTTGAGAAAGGTTAGAAAGCTCAGTGTTGCATTTTGTAGCAAATGTATGGAACATTAAATGTGTTGTTTCATATTGACGTTTTGCATTATCTAATTCAGTCTGTTTTTGTGGCAACTCTGGAGAAATTTGATCCAATAATTTTATATGTTCGTTTCTTGAAATATTTAGATCGGAAATTGTCTTCTTAAGACCTGTCATTTTATTGTTTTCTTCTTCAATCAAATAATCATATGATTTATTCTCATTTATCAACTCACTAACTTTCGACTCATATAACAACTTTGTTCCTAATATATTCTTGATTTCTAATGAATTTAGTTCTTCAGAATCAACTTCAACCTTATTACCAGTAGTAACAATGATTTCAAGTGTATGCAACTTTTCTTCATCACGCTCTATAGTCTTGCTTACTTTTGACATTTCAAGAATGTTATTTTTAATTTCAGATACATCAATAGTGGTTTCGTCAAGAACAAATTCATTCATAAATTTATCACATTCGGTTATATTCTTTAAACCTATAGCTCTTGATAAAATCTTAAAATATGCATTTTCTGTCTTTAATCCAAATATTTCTTTAACCTTATTTTGATATGACATCAAAGTTTGGAAAGGAACAAATTCATATTCTTTTTTCACTTGTTTATTAAAATCATCATATGGTTTTGGATAATTTGTGTCAGTTATAAATAATGATTCATCAAGTTCACAATTCTTAATATAGAAGGGCTTAGGATCCATAAGTTTGTTGGTATTTTGTTTATATTCAACATTAATACCAAATATATGCTTTTTGCCATTAACATCCACTTCTAAGGCTAAATATGTTATTACATCGCCTTGTCTTAAATATTCCTTATTATCAGAGTCAACATGTCCACGAACGTAGGATTCTAGTGTTCTTTTTTCAGCATTAGCACCCGAATTAAATTTAGAATGCTTTTGTCCTAATAATATCATTTGGATAGCATCGATTATAGTTGATTTACCTGTACCATTTACACCAACAATAGCAACATTTCCTTCGATAGGTAAAGTTGCCTTTTGAAAATACATCCAGTTTATTAATACAATTTTAGTTAATTTACTCATCAGCTTCTTCACCACCCTTTAGCATATCTAATCTATTTACTATTTCTGCCATTTCTTTAAAGTCCATAGCAACTTCAATAGATGGGTATATTTGAATTACAGCATTATCTAAAATAATTTCTTTTTCATTATAAAAAACAATATTGTGGCGCTTAAATATTCTTAACATTTCATTAAGAGTCCCCTTTTTAACTCTATCATTTGCTACACCTTCAAATCCAACAGCAAACAATTGATCTTGTAATTCTTTTATAGTTATTTCTATTTCATCTGATAATGAAATTTCATCAATTTTCTTTTGGTAAAGAAGTCGTAAAACTAATAAACATAAAGTTTCATTTCTGTTCAAATTTTTAGATAATTTCTCATCATGTGATTTGATGTAGGCCAATTCTTTATCTTCTCGTAGGATAAATTCGAAATTAATATATTCAAAGAATAATGATAGCATTTCTTTATGACTAAGTATAAATAAATACATCTCATTATTTATTCTTCTCAATAAAAAATTAACTTTCAATAATCTTATTGTAATATCCTTAAATATTCCTTTATCTCTTTCAGACAATTTACAATAAAGACGATTAAATTCAGTACTTTCTAAATTAGTCATTATATATACCTCCCTTTTCTCTTATTATAAAATCATTGAATGAGATTCCATTCTTGTTGACTCTTTCATCAAGCAATTTAAGTTCAAATAATGCATTTGGCAATTTCGAATGCATAATGATACAAATAAGCATAATAAATTCATACTTGGAATTCAAATCAAGTGTTGATATTCTCTTCTCTTTTTCACCTTTGAGAAATTCTTCTACAAACTTATTAACCGCATAAATGTTATATTTTTTATCTTCTTGTAATACTTCTAAGGCTTTTTGTTTTATTTCATCAGAGATATCAATATTAAGTGGTAAAACTTCAGGTATAGGCTTTGGAGATATCTTTCTTGGTTTTGATAATAAATCAAAAGAATAATGATTCATTTCAAACAAAGATAAATATTGATCTGTAATATCATTATCTTTAACGTACGATATAAGTCTATTCAGGATTCCTTCAATATCCTCTCCACGACTAATTAAATGTATGATTACACTGACTGTTCTTGTAACATATTTATTATTTTTTGTATCAATCATTTTTATTAAAGACGGTATTGTCTTAACATTTGATAGAATTCTTTTTTGAGTCTCATTTACAAATTTATAGGCAGCATCATAATCTTTATAGTCCTTATCAATTCTTGCTTTAATAAGTTTTTCCATTCCTAAGAAATCATCAAACACTTCCTCTAGTTTTTCTTCAATTTTGGGAATTTCTGTATCAACATTATCTACTATCTTTAATCGTAAATAAGATGAATCAAAAAAAACATCTTTATATTCTCCTGTAAATTCATCTAATAGAGCTTCTAAATCCATCGAATTTTTATTTTTGGTTATGTTTCTATAATATCTTTGAATACTTGATCTTAATCCACGTAATGAAACAACAAAATCATTTAATTGCTTATCAACAATTTCTAAATTATCAATTCTCGAATAATCAAATTTAAATACTACATCTTTTAAGACTCTTACATACCCTGTATAAGATGGTTTTCTATTTTTAATTAATTCTTCTATTAATGCAATAAAATTATAGCTATGACTAGTAAAGTCCATTGCTCTTTTACCATTACCAATAGTTTCTTCAATAAGCCAACCATAATTTTCTAATGTGTTGATAATAAACCTAGCTTTACTTGCATTATCAGTTGCATTTTCAATTTCTTCATCTGAGTTTTCTTGATATAGTTTAATTGATACCAAGTCATTCAAATGATATGTTAATGCATCAATTATTTTATTTTTATCGTTTTCTCCAGCCTCAAATAATTCATTTATAAGACCATGTAAATACAATATTGATTCCATATAAATTTTTCTATTTTTACTTGCAAGTGGAGTGAAGAAATTATCACCAGTAATATCATATATTGACGCCATATGCCTCTCCCATTCTAATTTTATTTCTACTTATACCAAATTTTTCATAGTCTTTTTTACAAAATATAAATAATATCTTAAATGTTTGTCCAAAACAATATTCTCCATACTGCATACTGCGAAAAATGTTTTATATATGGTTATTTTATCATATTATTTAATGAATTGCGATGCCTTAATTGACTTTTTTAATATAATATAAGTTGTAAAATATAAATTGATAGTATAAATAAATGAAAGAGTAATAACAATCCACACGTCAAACGTGCGGTATTTACGCTCCCCTATAAGGGCTTCTACCTCACGACGACCCTCTCACTCTGGCTTATCCCTTGAAGGGATCTTTGTATTCTTTAGTCGACAGATTATCTTCCAGCATATCTTCTTTCTCTTAACTACTTCTGCATTCATTCCTACTGTCGACACAAAGTATCCTTTTGCCCAAAAGCTTCTATTCCCATACTTGTGCATTTCTTTCAAATATCATCAATGATGACTTCCCTTTTAAGTATCCCATGAAATTTGATATTGCTATCTTTGGTGGTATTCTTACCAACATATGGATATGGTCACTCATTGCGTGTGCCTCTATTATTTCTACTCCTTTATACTCACATAGCTGTCTTATGATTCTTCCTATATCACTTCTTAGTTTCCCATAGATTTCTTTTCTTCGATATTTTGGGATAAATACGATATGGTACTTCAAATTCCATTTCGTATGTGATAAACTAGAGTCGTCATTGGTTTTTTTGTGAGTCTTTCGACTAACAAAAGAACAAAAGTGAAAAATAAATTTTTCACCCTATGAGGCCCAAAGGCCTCTTTTTCTTTAAGAGACAATATAGTATAATAAAAGATAATCGAGGTAAAGAAATGATATATCCAATATTAGATTTAAAAAATCTTCCAAAATGTATACAAACAGAATACTTTAGAATTCTTCTATTAAAAGCTGCTAAAAACGGAGAACCTATTTATCAAAATGAATTCAATAGAATCAATAATTTACCCTGTGTTAGAGAATCAAAAGGTAAAGTTACACTTAGAGAATATTGGGATTTTTTTGCTTGTGGTAATGAGGATAAAATACGACCTGCAGTAAAATATAATGTTTTAGCTATGATTCATTGTAAAGATTTTTCTAAAGGATATCTTACTTATGAATGTCCGAATTGTCATAATATGGTCAATATCGGTTTATCTTGTAATTCAAGATTTTGTGTTTCCTGTGGAAATAGATATCGGGAACAAAGAGCTTTATCTATTTCTAAAAAGGTAATCAGTAAGCCACATCGTCAATTTGTTTTTTCTATAGCTAAACAATTAAGAAAATATTTTGCTGAAACTTTAGATAGAGATGCTTTATTAGATATTCTTTTTAGTTCTGTTGAATTCGCATTTGAATCAGAAAATAGACAATTTGGCTATATGTTATTCTTACATACTTATGGTAGAGATATTAAATGGAATCCTCATATCCACTCTCTGATTTGTGAAGGTTATTTTGATAAGTACAATAAATACCATAAATATGAATACTTCCCTTACATAAAGTTAAGAAAGTCTTTTATGTTTGAACTTCATAAATCCATGAAAAAATATATTAAATATTATAAATCAAAATACGAATACTCTAAATTCTGTAAACTTATAAAATGGATAGAAAAAAAGTATCCTCAAGGGTATTACGCCTACAGTCCTAAAATAAATAAAAAATATGATCATCATTTATCTGTTAAACAATTAACAAATTATATTGCTAGGTATGCTTCCCATCCTGCAATTGCTGAATCTAGAATCTTAGAGTTGGATTTATCTAATCATATGGTAAAATATTATTATGATCCACATGAAGATGATGTATTAGATGAGGATGACCCTAATAGATTAGGTAGGCAATATGTTTATGAATCTGTTTTTAAATTTATGAAAAAGCTTGTTAGACACATTCCTAATAAAGGCTTTCATAATATTAGATACTATGGTTTCTACTCAAAACGTTCTACAATTGATACTTCTTCTATCCATCCTTTATATTCAACTTGTGAATTAAAGAAAATTAAACAAAATATCAATTGGAATAAAAAAATGAAATTAACTTATGGATATGAGCCTTTATTATGTAGTTGTGGAAAAAGAATGGAGATTTGTTATAATTTATGTTTCTTCCCTCCTCCTAAAGGTCCTAAACAGTTATCTATTGATGATTTTGATGAGGAGGGAAACCTATATGCCTAAAAACTTTACCACAATTAAAAAGTATTTATCTTATGAAGAAAAACTATTAGATTTTATAGAGGATTATGCCATAGATATTCCTGATTTCGAATATGTTTACTTGGATGATCCTAATTATAAAGAGCTTACACCTGAACAAGAGGCTTATAATGATGACTTATATGAACAAATGGATCAAGCCTTAGATGATGATGATTTTGATTTATATGAAGAACTTTCTAATAAACTCATTGATTATCCTGAGAGAAAAATTGATATTGAAAAAACCTTTGATTTATTACCTGATTTTGAAAAAGAGAAGCTTTAATTTATGCTGAAAATAATTTGTTTAAAGAAACGATTATTCTTAAATGTATGAATTGTGATTACGAAGAAGAAGTTGACTATGAAATTGTTGAAGAATGTTGGATGGATGGTCCATATCCAATATCTTATTGTCCTCATTGTAATGTGGGTGACTTTGTTCCTTTAGATATCTACAATAAAAAGAAATTGAAATGATTTTAAAACTATATTTTTTTGCCTAGTCTTACTAGGCTTTTTCGTCTTGGCCTTCTTTAGATTGATTCTTTTTAAATTTACTAATAAATGAAAAAGGACCACCCCTAGGGGTGTCGCACTCGAAAAAAATTAAGACAAATCCATATGTTTAATAATCATATCTATAATATTAAGATGTTTTACTCCACTTCTTTTTTGAAGAAGTTTATCCATTGTTAAAAGATACTTAGAGTATCCATCCTTAATTGTTTCAAGCGGTCTGTACTCTCTTTCTTCTGTAAGATTCAACCCATCTTCATCATAATTATCATTATCTATTGTTCTTGAAACTTGTATGTAAGAATAATCATTACTCATATTTCTAATGATAAAGTCAACTTCTAAATTGCCAATTTTTCCGATACAAATTGAATAACCCTTGCTCTTAAGATAGTTATAAATAATATTTTCTAATACAGGTCCATAGTTTATTCTATTGTCAGTATTTCTACTAAAATAAAAACTTAAATCGGATAAATAGTATTTTTCACTACCGTTCAAAGATTTTTTACTTTTCATATCAAATCTTTCGCATTTGCAAATAATTTTAGCATCTTCTAAAATTTTCAAATAATTATAAACTGTAATTTTAGAAATCCCTGTTTTATTTTTTTTATTGAGATATTCACACAAGGAAGGGACAGAGATTGTCGCACCAAAATTATTTATGATATAGGTTTGGATTGTTTCAAATAAATCTTTCTTCTTAATTTTTTTATTCTTCTTGATGTCTTTATCAAAAATTTCCTTTATTACATTTTGAACATAAATATGCTTCTCATAATAATTATCATATTTAACTGCTAATGGAAAACCACCTTCTAAAATATAATTCATAAATTCCTTTTCTAAATCATCATTTATCTCTTTACCAAAATGCTTTTTCATTCCAATATATTCATCAAAGGATAATGTTGTCATTTCAAATTCTATATATCTGCCTGTTAGTTTAGTTGCTAATTCACCAGATAATAAATAACTATTACTACCTGTTATAAAGATAGAATATTCTCCTTCTTCACGATATGCATTTATGGATTCTTCAAATCCTTTAACATTTTGTATTTCATCTATAAATAGATACTTAGTTCCAAAAATTGATTTACATTTTTCGTCAATCAATTTTTCTAATGCTTCTAGAGTTTTTATACTTTTGTATGGTTTCTTATCCAAATGAATAAAAATAATACTATCTGTACTTATCCCATTTTTTATCAATTCATCTTTTATCATTTCCATTAATGATGATTTTCCACATCTACGAACACCAGAAATGACTTTAATCATATCGACATCATGATAAAAGCCTCTAATATTTTTTAAATAGTTCTCTCTAATATATAAATTTGACATGAGGCATCTCTCCTTAATACAATCCTATTATAACACAAAAATACCATTTTATCTAAACTTTTTTAACCTTTTTTGAAAAAAAGTTTAGATTAGAATGTAATTTGAATATAATTTAATTAGATATCAATTGATACCACCTAATGATACATTAGCAAGTGCTATAATAAATCACAACATTATATTTTCTTGTCATTTTTGCCTCTCTATGTCTCCCTAGAAAATATATTTGAAAGATATTCTCTAAAATGTGGAAAATATAATTAGATAAGCATAATAAATTTATTATTTAATATTAAAAGGCAAAATGCCAAAATTAATAGGGACATCTTTTGTCCCTATTAATATCCCCATTCACCTATAAAATCTAAGAATTAATAACAATAAATATACAGAACTTAATTAGTCAGACAGTGTCTGTCCAATTCTATATGTTTATCTTTCTAATACTCTCCCCCCCCTGGCTCATATAAAGAATTAGTTATTAAGCATAGGGATTTAGTATATAGTGCACTGATTCCTGGCTCATCCAAATATCCCCACCATATAAGTTTGCTTTGCTCTTCTACATTATTTACAAAAATTTTTTGCTGAATGAGATATTTTTTCATATTGCTTATGTCTGTAGCATCTCCTCCAATAATCCATAAAGGAGGAGAAGAGGTGTTATATTTTTTATATAAGCTAAGCCATGCTTTGATTATCCATTGAACACCTTTGTTAAAATGAAGTCTACCAACATAAATAAATGCATAACTATTATATGGAAATGTGTTCAATTTTTCGTTGCCTCTAATCGGAGCATAAGTATTACTTCGTATTGATAATCGAGGGCTTAACCATTCATTGTGAGCAGGATATTTAAAGGCAAGATGAACATATTGCCCAGCTACAAATATTTTATCTTCATTTATGTTGTAAAATTTAATTAAATCTTGTTTTTCACTTTCAGCAACACAGATTAAATACTTTGCATTTTTAAAAACAAGATCCTCTGTTTCAAACCTTTCATTAGCAGTTTCCTTAGCACCACGTTCATTTCTACCCTTACCATTTGAAATAATACTATGAACATAATTTATTTTATAAAATTTGGATAATTCATAAGCTAAATAACCCGAATTCCAATATACACTATGAATAACATTAGGAATAAAATTTAATTCTTTTAAAATTCTTTTTATTTCTTTTGTGTTTTCTTGATGATATTTGCTAATTTTTTTCTTATCAAAATCGCCTAAGCTACCAAAATTTAAATTTATAATCCTGCAATTCTCATTAACAATATCAATATCATTTTGAAATGGATACACTTTTCTACTAACTAAAACAACGTTAAATGTTTTGTAATCAAGCTCTTGTATTAGTTCTTTCATATATGTATGGGTCCCACCCCATTCTGAAACGCCAGGAGCCATATTAGGACTAGCATGCAATGAAATAATTAATAAGTTTATCATATATTTCCTCCCAATAATTGAACATTATTTTGAGTAAATTATACAATAAAATGTTATAATTTACAATTAAAAATCGATTTTTGGAAAAATAAATAAATATAATAAAGATTGGGAGATGTTAATAACTAAAATGACGGCATATAAAAACTTTGATATGAAAGGTATTAAAGTGTGCACATTCGATTTAAATTATTTGATTAACTTTACAAATGGGAAGCCATCTCAAGAAACTATTATGAAGTATAATTTGTAAATATAAGGAGTTCCTTTTTGTTTACTTTGACTTTGATTCTATCATAATTTATCTTAATTTATAAAATTAAACATTATATTTATCTCTTTTACTTACTTCTGCTTCCGATAATTCATGTTA
>CAOSZT010000049.1 GCA_948528155.1 uncultured Clostridia bacterium
ATAACAATCTAACTAGCTATTAGATTATTTTTATAATATAGAGACTAGCTATCTCTATGCTATAAAGTTTTTTGAGTAGTGAAATGCTACTATCCTGGTCGTAGTGAAAGTCGGGTACCACAAATAAAAACGAGTGGACGGATATCAGGGTAAAGATACTAATGTTTTTAACTTTATAGTGAAAAAAAGTTATTAATTATACTAGGTAAATTAATATAAATCTGGCTATAGTTAGCCTCCTTTCGTAATAAGATGAAATAAAATGAAACAATAGAACTTTCCTAGTGAGTTCTAAAAATTTTAAATAGTATGAAGTGATATATAAAAAGACTTAGGTTATCTGTTTTAGAATAGCATAATAATTGTACAATAAAAGCTTTCTTTTCCTTACTTAAGCAGAAAACAAATATATCATTTCATAGTATTTATAAGAAAGAGGTAAATATGAAAAAAGATTTACAAGAATTAATTAATGAAGCAGTACAAAAAAGTATAAATAAAACAATAATAGATAATATAAATAATCCAAAATTTGAATTTGTAGCAACATATGATGCAGAAAGTTTAACACGATATATAAATAGATAGAAAAGAAGGTGTAAATATGACCGAAGAAGAAATAAAACAATTTAAAGAAGAAAACTGTAGCAAATGCACAAAGAATATAGATTGCAAAATAGAAAAAGGTTCAGAAGGAAAATTAATGTGTACAGAAGAGGAATAAAAAAATGGAAGATAAAATTGATTACGCTAAATGCATGACAAGAAAATGTGAAGAATGTAATAGATACAATTATTGTTTTAAATACAAGACAAAAAATATAAATAAAAAAAGATTTTCGACAAATTATGACAAAAAACACAATAAATAAGTGATATAATAAAATAAAAAAGGAGTTGATTATATGGCTAATTATACTACTATTACAAGTGACAGAAGTAAAAAAACAACATTAATATTATGTGTATGTGGAGGAATTTTTGGAATACATGATTATTATTTAGGAAGAATAGCAAGTGGATTAATAAAAACATGTACAGTTAATTTTTGTTGTTTAGGATGGATTATAGATATGATTAAAATAGCAACTGGAGGATATAGAGATAATTCAGGAGCACCAATAAGACAATAAAAACGAAAAAGCACCTAAAAGGTGTTTTTTTATTTTGTAGTAAAGAGGTGATTGAAATGCAAGGAATAGTAATAACAGCAATAATATGTGGAACAATATTAGCTATATTTTTGGAGGGAAAAGTAAATAATGCTAAAAAGTTGCAAACATTGTGGAAAGATACATGATAGTAAATTTATATGTAGTCAAAAGCCACAAAGAAAGAAGTACAATACAGAAGCGGACAAGTTTAGAAATACGAATAAATGGAGAAATAAAAGAGAAGAAATAAAGCAAAGAGATTTAAGACTATGTCAAATATGTATTAGAGGATTACATAACACAGTAAATAAATACAATACAGAAAATTTAGAAGTACATCACAATATACCTATAAATGAAGATTATAATAAAAGATTAGATAATGATAACTTATTAACAGTATGTCATTATCACCATGAGATGTGCGAAAAACGGAGAAATACCAAAACAAGAAGTACAAAAAATTATAAATGAACAAGAAAATATATAATTAAGATTATAACAAGTATCCCCCCCTAATTTTAAATTTTAAAAGTGGAAATTTATTCAACACGGACTGCCCACCTTTGCTTAAAATAAATTCCCACATCAGCATTTTTATAAAAATAGAAAGGAAGTGAACAATATGCCAACACCAACAAAGCCATTTAAAGTTCTTTCGACTGAAAAAAAATCGCATCGTACAAAAGCTGAACTTAAGAAAAGAGAAGAAGAAGAACAGTCTTTAAGTACAGATATAGAATTAAAGGAAAGAAAAGAAATTAAGCAAAATAAAATAGCACATAAAGAGTTTAAAAGAATAGAAAAATTACTTAAAAATATAGACAAAAATGATGCAATTTACGAAGCGGTTATAAATAGATATTGTTTACTTCAAGCAGAATGCTATGACTTAGAAGAAAGAAGAGAAGAATTTTATAAACTAGTATTTGAACTAAAAGAAGAGTCAAAAGAATTAACAGATAAAATGGATTATGATGAAGATGTTATGACTTACAAGCTTGAATATGCGAAAGCAATTGATAAGATAATGAGTTCAATGTTATCAATAGACAAACAAATACAGTCAAAAAGAAAAATGTTGCTAGATATTGAAAAAGAAAATGTAATGACTATCGCATCAGCATTAAGAAGTATTCCTAAAAAACAAGAAAAAGATGATAATCCACTATTAAAGGTATTACGAGGTGAAGCATAATGTTATTAGAAAAAGCAAAACAATATGCTGAAGATTGTATTTCTGGAAAAGAAATAACTACATTTGAAGTAAAAACACAATGTAAATGGTTTTTAGAAGATTTAGATAAACAAAATAATGAATACTATCCATATTATTTTGATACGAAAAAAATAGGCATTATAGAAGGAATACTAAAATTATTAAACTTTGCAACAGGACTTAATATAGTAGGTAAAAGTATATACAAAGGTTTGGAAAATTTCCAAGCTTTTTTTATTGCAAATATTTTTGGGTGGAGATATAAAACTGATTCTAATAAATTTAGATATAGAGAAGTTGATTTATTTATACCAAGAAAAAATACTAAGACATTTTTATCAGCATTAATAATAATAATTTTAATGTTAACAGAAGATGAATATTCAGAATTTTATTCAATTTGTTTAGACAGAGATTTAGCAGGAGAAGTAAAGAAAGCGATATCGCAAATATTAAATGCAAGTCCATCAGTTTTAGAATATTTTAATATACCAAAAACTTTAAGTGGAAGAATGGAGTGTACTTTAACACATTCATTTTATCAACCAAGAACATCAGAAGCAAACAGAAATAACTCTATAAAACCTAGCGCATTTATTGCTGACGAATATGGAGCAATGAAAGATAATGCCAATGTAGAAGCTATGCGTTCAGGACAATTAAGTGTAAGAAATCCACTTATGTTCAAATTAACTACAGCTTATGCAGAAGATAAGTCGATAATGCTTGATGAATTAGCTTATTTAAAGAAAATATATCAAGAAACAGAAAAAGATGATAGATTATTTGCTCTTGTATATTATGCCACAGAGGAACATTTATGGGATGATATAGGAATAATGATGGCAAATCCATTAAGAATTGAAGAAAACTATGAAGAAATAAGAAGAGCAAGACAAAAAGCAATAGCAAAACCAAGTGAAAGAATAGAATTTTTGACTAAAAATATGAATTACTTTATGCCTTCAAACAGCGGAGAAGAATTTATTAGTATCGACAAACTAAGAAAATGTAAAAATACTAGAGGAATATTTAATTGGCAAGGAAAAGATGTTTATTTAGGAATAGATTTAGCAATGACTAATGATAATACCTCTGTTTCAATGGTAACTGTTGAAGATGAAGTGATTTATGCTAAATCATGGGCATTTATTCCAAAAGATAGAATAGAAGAAAAAAATAGGCGTGAAAGAACAGATTATAGAAGATTTATGGAAGAAGGAAGTTGTTTTGCATGCGGAGATGAAATAATATCATATGAGTTTGTAGAAAATTTTATAATGAGTATAGAAAAAGAATATGGAGTTCATATAGTACAAATTGGATATGATAGATACAATTGCATATCTACTGCTAATAAATTAGATTCGGCAGGATATGAAACAGTAGAAGTAAAACAGCATTCATCTGTATTACATCAACCTACAAAACTATTACAAGAAAGCATTTTACAACGAAAATTTAGTTATGATGGAGATAAGTTATATGAAATTAACTTTCAAAATGCAAAATGCGTTGAAGATACTAATTTAAATAAATATGTAAATAAGAAAAAATCAACTGGAAAGGTTGATATGGTAGTAAGTACAATAATTGCTATATATTTATTACAACAAAATATGTATGAAGATGGCTTTGTTGTACAAAGTTTTTAAACGAAAGGAAGTGATAAGATGGGAATATTTAAAAGAAAAGTAAAAAATGAAACAGAAGAATCAAAGACAAACGAAGAACAGGAAGATGTGCTATTAAAAGCGTTAATGAAAGGCGAAGAAATCGGAAGAGATGAAGCATTAACAATTCCAGCAATTTCAAGTGCTGTAAGTTTAATTTGTGATAGTTTTGCAATGATACCATTTAAATTATATGAAAAATCTACAAAAGATAAGAAAAAACAGACAAAAGAAATTGAAGATGAAAGAGTAAATATTATAAATAAAGATACTAAAGATACATTAGATGGTTTTCAATTTAAAAAGGCTATTTGCGAAGATTATTTACTAGGAAAAGGTGGATATGCGTATATAAATAAAAAAGGAAATAGGTTTATCGGTTTAAATTATGTAGAAGATAATAAAATAACGATATTAAAAAATTTAGACCCAATAAATAAAAATTTTGAATTGCAAGTAAATGCAAATAATTATAAACCATTTCAATTTATAAAACTATTAAGAAATTCAAAAGATGGAGCATCAGGAACAGGATATATAACAGAAATAAATAAAACATTACAAACAGCATATAAAAGAATTTTATATGAATTAGATTTAATGAAAACAAATGGAAATAAAAAAGGTTTTTTAAAAGCTCAAAAACATTTAGATGAAAAAGCAATGAAAGCATTAAGAGAGGCATGGAATAATTATTTTAATGGAAATTCAAGTTGTGTAATTTTAAATGATGGGATGGAATTTCAAGAGGCATCAAATACATCTGTTGAAAATCAATTAAATGAAAAGTCAAAAACATTCGCAGATGAAGCAAAAGACATATTCCATATTAGCAAAAACAATGAAGATTTTATAAGATACGCAGTAATGCCAATCGCTACAGCTTTCGCAACAGCTTTAAACAGGGACTTTTTACTTGAAAAAGAAAAAAGTTCTTATTATTTTGCGCCTGATTTTACTGAATTAGCAAAAACCTCTATAAAAGACAGATATGATGCTTATAAAATAGCAATAGAAACTGGATTTATGACAAGAAATGAAGTCAGATACAAAGAAGACATGGATGCATTAGATGGATTAGATATGATTAATTTAGGTTTAGGAGATGTATTGTTAAATACTGAAACTAAAGAAATATTTATACCTAACACAAATACAACTTACAAAATATATGAAAAAGTTAATGCATTAAATTTGGAAGCGGGAGGAGGTGTAAAAAGTGAAAAAGTTTTATGAAATTAAGAATTTTATACCACAAAAAAGTGCTGATTTATATATTTATGGCGAAATTGTAACAGATGATATTGATTGGTGGACCGAAGAAAAAGATGAAAATTTAGTAGGATTACAAAGTTTCAAGAAAGAACTCGATAATTTAGGAGATATAACAGATTTAAATATATATCTTAATACACCAGGAGGAGAAGTATTTGTTGCTTCTACAATGTGTTCAATGTTACAAAGACTTAAAGAAAATGGAACGAAAATCCATACCTTCGTAGATGGTTTGTGTGCTAGTGCTGGAACATTTCTTTTGATGATGGGTGATGATATAAATATGTATCAAAATTCTATGATTATGATACATAAGCCAGTCGCAGGTTGCTATGGAAATTCATTAGAATTTCAAAAATGTATTGATTTATTAAATACAATTGAAAGTTCTACAATGTTACCATTATACATGAAAAAAGCAATAAAATCAGAAGAAGAAATACAAGACAAAATAAATTCAGAAAGTTGGATGGGGTCTACTGAAGCAAGTATTTATTTCGATATTAATGTATTAGATAATACAAAAGCAGTAGCAGCATGTGTAGATAAAAATATATTTAAAAAATATAGACATGTGCCAAATAATTTAAAAAATCTATTAGGCGAAGAACAAGAAAGTCCAAAAGCAAAATCTAAAAAAGTTGATTTTTCATTATTTGAAGAAAGACTAAAAAAATTAAATTAGTTTTTATTATTGCAACCTAAAAAGGTTGTTTTTTATTTTTATAAAAGAAAAGGAGAAAAATTATGAACGAAAAAGAATTATTAGAAAAAAGACAAGATTTAAAAGAAAAAATGGAAGGAATTTTAAATACTGCAAAAATAGAAAACAGAGCTATGAATGAACAAGAAGTAGTTGATTTTGATGAGGCAGAAAAATCAATAAAAAATATCGATGAAACATTAAAAAGAATGGAGAAAGTATATAATATGGAAGAAAAAGAAGTGAAAGTAGAAGACAAGAGAGAATTAACACAAGAAGAAAAGGACATAAAATCATTTGCTAATTTTATTAGAAACAAAGTAAATGGAGTAGTAACAAATGAAGGAGATGTTAATTTAACTAAAGGAGATAATGGAGTAGTTATACCAAAAACAATTGTTAAAAAAATAATTGATAAAGTAATTGAAATATCTCCACTTTATGCAAGTGCGACAAAATATAATGCAAAAGGAACATTAGCAATTCCAAAATATGATGATTCGACAGATGATGTAACTGTCGCTTATGCAACTGAATTTGATGAATTAGTTTCTCATTCAGGAAAATTTGCAACAGTTGAATTGACTGGATTTTTAATTGGAGCATTAACAAAAATTTCAAAATCATTATTAAAAAATAGTGATTTTAATTTAACAGAATATGTAATAAATAAAATGGCTGAGAAATTTAAATTATTCTATGAAGGAGAAATGATAAACGGTACTACTAATAAAATTTCTGGTATTGTTGGTTCTTATGATTCAACAAAGATGAAAGTTGTATTAGGTGCTAAATCTAGTGTAACAGCTGATGAGTTGATAGATATTCAAGAGACAGTACCAGACGCATTTCAAGTTAAAGCTTACTGGATTATGAATAGAGAAACAAGAAAAGCTATTAGAAAATTAAAAGACAGTGATGGAAATTATATACTAAACAGAGCATTTAATGAAAAATGGGATTACGAATTATTAGGAAAACCAGTTTACTGCTCAGAAAAGGCTGAAAAACTAGGAACAGCATCAAAACCAGTTATATTCTATGGAGATTTTTCAGGACTAGCTGTAAAAGAAACAGAAGAAATGGAAATACAAGTATTAGTTGAAAAATTTGCTACACAACATGCAATTGGTGTATGTGGATATAGTGAATTAGATACTAAAGTAGAAAATACACAAAAAATAGCTGTTGCTGTAACAGGAGCTACTGACCCAGCAAAAGCATAACCTCAAAAGGAGGATTTTGAATGAATGAAATAAAAAAAGTAAGTGAAATTACTGAAAACGAACTTGCTAACTATCTAAGAATATCAGAAGTTAGCGAGCAGGAAAAAACAGAACTCAAAACATACTTAAATATTGCCAAAAACTATATTTCAAATTATACAGGCATACCTGAAAAATCCGAAAATGAAGAAATAGAAACATTAGATTCATATTCGGATTTTGTTATTGTGGTTTATGTTTTATGTCAGGATATGTATGATAATCGTACAATGTATGTTGATAATAAAAACATAAACAAAACAGTGCAAACAATTTTAGATATGCATACAAGGAATAATTTATGATAAATGCTGGAAAGTATAATAAAAGAATATCTATTGTAACATCAAAAGAAACAGAGGATGATGATGGATTCTCAAACAAAGAAGAAATTGTTATCCTCAAACCTTTTGCAAGCGTAAAAACCACAAAAGGTTTTACTTTAATTACAAGTAATTCTGATTTCGAAAAAGCTTATACTAATTTTACAATTCGTTATCCTAAAACTGAAATAACAAGAGACATGTTAATAAAGTATAACGATAAAATTTATACTATAGAATATCTAAACAATATAGATGAAGAAAGTGTAGAATTAGAAATTCAAGCGAAAGAGGTAACAAAATAATGGCTAGAATGGAAAGTGAACTTCCATATGATTTAATAAAAGAATTTGAACGATTAAACTCTAATAGTGAAAAAATGATGGGTGAAATGACTAAAGCTAGTGCTGAATTTGTAAAAGGAGAAATAGAAAATAGAACTAAAAAAGTATTTAAAAATAGTAATGAAATATTAAAAGGTTTAAAAATAACTAAAGTTTACAAAACAAAAAGTGATGATGGAATTAATACGAAAGTTGCTTTTTATGGTTATATGACTACTAAAGATGGAAAAACATTCAAACAGACAAGAAAACTAAAAAGTGGAAAAAAGACAAATTATGAATATGAAGGTATTCCAATTCCTTTAGTTGTTACAGCAAGAGAATATGGTACATCGAGTGGAGAAAAGAAGAAACCTTTTATAAGACCATCATTTAATAAAAATAAAATTAGAGAAATTATGCAAAAAGTTCAAGAGAAATATTTACCAAAGGAGTAATTTATGGAAAGTGAAATAAAAAAAGTATTATCGAAATTAAAAATTCCAGTTTCACATTTAAAATATAAAGGAAAGGAAAAAACTTATGTAGTATGGACTATTATTTCTGAAGACCCTCTTTATGCAAGTGATGATGAAATTGATTATAGTGAAGTTATAGTAGATATAGATATTTATAGCGAAAGCAATTATTTAAGTTTAATGAGTTCTATAAAAAAAGTAATGAAAGAAAATGAATGGATATGGAATGGAGATAGTATAGAAATGTATGAAGAAGATACAAAACTATATCATAGAACATGTACATTCAAAAAAGAAAGGAGAATTTAATTATGGCAAATATAGGTTTAAGAAATGCAAGATATAATTTGATAGATAGTGCTACTAAAAAATATAAAGCACTAACAGATAACAAAGTTCCAGTACTAGGAAGAATGATTGATGCGAAATTATCAGAAGATAGAGGTGAAGCTTCTTTACATGCAGATGATATGCTAGCAGAATACGATAGCACTTTTACTGGAGCTAAACTTTCTATTACATTAGATGATGTAGATGATGAAACATATTCAAAAATTAAAGGTTGCACAATTACAGAAAAAGAAATAACTGAAAATCAAGATAATTCAGCACCAGAAATGGGATATGGACATATTGTTACAAAAATGGTAAAAGGAGTAAAACAATACAAAGTAGAGTTTTTAGCGAGAATAAAAATAAATAGTATAACAGCAGATGCAAAAACAAAAGGTGAATCAATAGAATTTAATACAGTATCTATTGAAGCAAAAGTAATGCCATTAATTGAAGAAATAAATGGTATGAAAATAGGAGATTGGAAAAAATCTCAAACATTTGCAACTTTACAAGAAGCACAAACATATTTAGATGAATTATTAACACCAGCTGCTTAGTAATAGTACAAAAGTAAAATTATCAAAATTAAAAAAGTAGGACTTTAAAATAAGCCCTACTTTTTAAACTAATAGGAGGAAAATTATGCAAGCAAAAATAAATCATATAAAAGTAAATGAAATAGAATATCCACTTGTTTTTAATTTAAATGTTATGGAAAAAATACAAGATAAATATGAAACTATTGAAAAATGGGGAGATTTAACTGAAGAAAAAGAAGATAAAAATGGAAAAAAACAAGAAATAAATATTAAAGCTTTAAAATTTGGAATTAAAGAAATGATAAATGAAGGAATAGATATAGAAAACGAAAATCAAGAAACTAAAAGAGAGTTTCTAACAGAAAAACAAATTGGAAGAATAATTACAGAATTAGGAATAGATAAAATAGCAGATAATATTCAAGATACAGTAATAGAATCAACCAAAATAGAAGATAATTCAAAAAACGTGTAATCCACGAGAACGATGATACAAAAATCGATTTCTCGTGGTTTCTTTTTGTAGGTCATTCTCTTTTAAATTTTTCAGAAAAAGAAATAGGAAGAATGACATTAAAAAAGTTTATGAAATTATATGAACATTATAAAAATCATTATGATTTTACGCTAATAAAAATAAGTTACCAAGAACTAGAGGAAAAAGCTAATCATAGAGGAGAAATGTTTTCTGACTAGTAGAAAGGAGGCAATATGACAGGAAGTTTTGGTGGTACAGTTAAATTAACTGGAGAAAGTGAATACAGAAAAGCATTAAAAGAAATTTCTAATAACTTAAAACTTTTAAGTAGTGAAATGAAGCTTACAGCATCTCAATATGACCTAAATGACAAATCTATTAATAATCTAACATCACAAAATGAAATATTGAATAAAAAAATAACAGAACAAAAAAATAAAGTTGATGTTTTAACAAAAGCGCTTTCAGAAGCAAAGAACGAAACAAATGAAGATAGTGAAACAACAAAAAAATGGCAATATGAATTAAATAGTGCGCAAACTGAATTGAATTTATTAAATAAAGAATTAAAAAATAATTCAGAAGAACTCAAAAATGCAAAAAAAGAAAATGAACAATTTAGTAATACTAATAAAACAACTATAAACAGTTTTAGAAGTTTTACATCAGAACTATTAAAAACTGTAGGTGGAACAAGCAATTTAGGACAAACAATAAAGAATGACTTAAATATTAGAATGACAGAATTAAAAGAAAAAGTCAGTACAAACATAGATAATGTTAAGAAATTTGGAAGTTCTATTGCAGACGCAGTCCAACATCCTACAAAATTAGGCAAAGCAATTAAAGAAAAATTAGTAGATACAGCAGAAAAATTAGAAAACTCTACAAAGAAAAACACAGACAGCATAAAAGATTTTGAAAATGCTGAAAAAAGTGCAAGCAATGAAACGTTAAAATTCGGAGATATCTTAAAAGCAAATATTTTAGGGAATGTTATAACAAGTGGATTAAAAGCAGTAGGCACAGCAGTAAAAGAAATAGCTTCTAAAATGGGAGAATTAGGTAAATCAGTATTAGATGCTAGAGGAGAAATAGAACAACAAATAGGCGGAATTGAAACATTATTTAAAGATAATAGTGATGCAGTAATAAAAAATGCAAGTAATGCTTATAAAACAGCAGGACTATCAGCAACTGAATATATGCAAACAGCAACAAGTTTTAGTGCAAGTTTATTACAAAGTTTAAATGGAGATACAGCAAAAGTTGCAGAAGTAACTGATATGGCAATTATTGATATGTCAGATAATGCAAACAAAATGGGAACTTCAATGGAATCAATACAAAATGCATATCAAGGTTTTGCAAAACAGAATTATACTATGCTAGATAACCTAAAATTAGGTTATGGTGGTACTAAAACAGAAATGCAAAGATTATTATCAGACGCTCAAAAAGTAACAGGAATAAAATATGATATTAATAATTTAAACGATGTATATCAAGCAATACATGTAATTCAAGGAGAATTAGATATAACAGGAACAACAGCAAAAGAAGCAACAGAGACTTTACAAGGAAGTATGTCAGGAATGCAAGGGGCGTGGCAAAATTTTTTAAGTGGTTCAGGAAGTTTAAGTCAAGTTTCAGATGCAGTAACAAATGTAGTTAAAAATGTTACAAGAATAGCTAAAGAAGCAATCCCACAAATATTAGGAGATATCAAATCATCATTACCACAACTATTAGAAGTTGGTAAAGATGCTTTAATGACTATAGTAAACGGAATACAGCAATATTTACCAGAACTATTAAATGTAGCAATTGATATTATCAATTCATTATTAAGCGATTTGATAGAGGTAGCACCAACTTTAATTCAAGCAGGAATAGAAGGAATAGCACAATTAATTAATGGTTTAGGACAAGCATTACCCGAATTAATACCAAAAGCACTAGAAGCTATAATAACACTTGCAGAAGGATTATTAGATAATATTGATATGATAATAGATGCAGGTATTCAGTTAATAATAGGATTAGCAGATGGACTTATACAGTCATTACCAAATCTTATAGAAAAAATTCCTGTTATTATTGACAAATTAATAAATGCACTTACAAATAACCTTCCTAAAATATTAGAGGCAGGCATTAAATTAATTATAAAACTAGCGGAAGGATTAATAAAAGCAATACCTCAATTAATAAGTAAAATTCCACAAATAATAACTTCTCTCGTTAATGGATTTAAAAATTACTGGTCCAATATGGGAGAAATTGGCAAAAATATCGTTGAAGGAATTTGGAATGGAATAAAAAATGCAAAAGATTGGTTATTAAGAAAAGTTAAAGAATGGTGTGGAAATATAGTAAGTGGAATTAAAGGATTTTTCGGCATTCATTCTCCATCAACGCTTTTTAGAGATGAAGTTGGTAAGTTTATGGCTCAAGGGGTTGGAGTAGGATTTTCAAATGAAATGACAGATGTAACAAAACAGATGCAAAATGCAATTCCTGCTGAACTTGATACTAATTTAAAAATGAATACAAGCTTCGAAAATATTGACAGGAATACAATAAACTATAACGAATTAACAAATTCATTTATTACTGCATTAAAAACTATGAAAATTGAATTAGATGATGAAGTAGCTGGAAGATTTGTCGTAAAAACTATCACAAGGGAGGTATATGTATAATGAATTATTTTATTTTTAAAGATATTGATAGTCGCAGTATAGAAGGATTAATAGTTCAAGAATTACCTCCTATTTCAAAACCAGCAAAAAAAGCTGACAAGATAGAAATAGATGGAAGAGATGGAGATATAATAGAAGAAAAAGGTTATCAAGCTTATGATAAAACAATTTCAATAGGATTAACAAAAAAATATAATATCAATCAGATTATTTCTTGGTTAAATGGGACTGGAAAGTTAACAATGAGCAATGAACCAAATAAATACTATAATGCAAATATAATCGAACAAATAGATTTTGAAAGATTAGTAAGATTTAAAACAGCAAAAATCAAATTTCATTGTCAACCATTTAAACATAAAGCAAATGAAGAATACCTACTAATAAAAGATAGAAAGGATAAAACATTCTCAGGCGAAAATATAGGCTTAAATGATAGCGCAGAAATGAGATTGCAAAGTTTGGAAATTCAGGGGAATAGTAGGCAGGAGACGACTACACAATCAAATAATATATTTGACCCCAAAAAAGCAATAGTAAGAGAAATTAGCAATTGGTGGTCGACAGTAATATCAAATATAACAGATAATACAAGTGTAACAATAGATGAAGGAAATTTTTTACATGGCACATCATCTACTTATTTAGTTGTAGTAGTTCCATTTAAATTTAAGAAAAATAAAACGATATACAATAAAACTCCCAAGCTAGGAAATTCATTAATGATATATAATGAAACTGGACATAACATTTGCGAACAAGGAGTTAATTTAAGTGATAATTATACTCCAACAGAAACATTTGAAGGATATTTAGGAGTTAGAATAGAAAAAACAATAAATGTAGATGACACTTATGTATTTTTTAGCTATGATGAAAATGCAGAATTTGAAAAATTTACACCAGACAGTCCAAGCCCAGACTATCCAAGTGAAGTTGAAAGTTGTGGAGATAATGTGAATTTGTTTGATAAAGATAATGCAATTATTTTAAACGCTTATGTCGAAAATACTAATAACAAAATAATAAATTCTAATACTGAAAGAATAATAATTTGTGAATGTAAAGCAAACACAACGTATACTATTTCTAAAAATGTAAAGACAAATTTAAATCGTTTTAGAATTGATTGTGCCAATAAAAGACCTGTTTTAGAAGATACTGTAACAAAATTATTTTATAATAATGAAGTCAATAATGCAACAATAACAACGACTGAAGATGCAAAATATCTAATTTTACAAATGCATTCAGAAGCTTCAGCAGAAACAGTAACAAGAGAAGAAGTTCTAAATAGCATAAAAATAGAAGTAGGCTCAACTCCAACTCCATATAGCAAATTTGAACAAGGTAATATTAGTTTTGAGATGTGTAATAAGAATTTAGCAAAAACATCAAAAGTTGGACAACATGGAACTCCAATAATTAAATTTTCAGAAAAATATACTGGACCTTTAACGATAGCAATGAAACCTATTAGTGGAAATACTCAATTAAATTATAGATTTTTCTATGCAGATGGAACAGCAGGTGGTGACAATAGTGTTACTCTTGTTAATACAGAAAATAATAAGTGGTATTGTATTAGTTTGAATGTAAAGAATGTAATAGGCATAGGAACTTATAATGTAGTACGTCAAGGATATACAAACAGAACACTTGAAAAACAATTTATAGCAAAAGGTC
>CAOSZT010000050.1 GCA_948528155.1 uncultured Clostridia bacterium
CAACGTCCCCTCTGTCCCAAAGGAGTGTCCCTTTTTCCCGCCATTTAGGGATTTTCAGCAACGTCCCTTTTGTCCTTTTTAGCAACGTCCCTTTTGTCCGCCTCTCTGTCCTAGCAACGTTCCTCTTTTTCTTTTTCCCTCTTTTTTTCTATAAAGAATTTGAAGGCTTGTAAAGCTACTAATATAAAAATTCCAATTATGAAAAATAAAATGTTGAAAGTTTC
The DNA here is from genome assembly GCA_948528155.1 of uncultured Clostridia bacterium. GTDB lineage: Bacteria > Bacillota > Clostridia > TANB77 > CAG-508 > CAG-269. The sequence goes on from CAOSZT010000050.1 coordinate 225, forward strand.
TAAACTCATAGCAGGTTGAGGATCAGAAAGTGTTGCTGGACCATTTATTATTGAATAAAGTGAGCCTAACATCATTCCAATTATAGAGTAAATAGTTTGACTTCTATATTTGTCTAAGCATTTTCTAATTAATCTAACAAATAGTATAATTCCTGCAATTATTCCTAAACCAAATATAAATAATATTGGAAAAAATGAAAAATTAAAATGTAGAAATTCTTTAATTGCATTTGTTATAGGAATGTATAATCCAAATATTAGTAAAAGTGTTGAGCCTGATATCCCAGGTAAAACCATTGCAGAAATTGCTATTGCTGCTGTAATGAACACATATATTATTGTTTTTAAGCTTAAATTTGAAATATCTACTGTTTGACCATTAGAAGATGTTAACATAGTGATTAAAACTACTAACCCAATTCCTAATATTGTAAAAATAATACTTTTATAATTACTTTTTAATATTTCTTTTTCTTCATATATTACTATTGGAATTGCAAATATGATAAATCCAATAAAAAGTGAACTCATAGCATATATTTGTGTGTTAAATAAATTTGATAATATTGTTACTGAAATTGCAAATCCAATAACCCAGCCAATTCCTAATTTTATTAAGAATTTTAAGGCTATTTTTTTATCTTCTAAATTTCCTCTAAATAAATTATCTAGTGAACTAATAAATTTGTCATAAAATCCTAATAAAAATGCTACTGTTCCTCCAGATACACCAGGCACACTGTCGGCTAGTGCCATACAAAAACCTTGAATAAAGTTCATAATTAATTCTTTTATTTTTTTCATATGTTTTCCCTTCTTTTTATTTTTTTGTATTTTACTATATAAAAATTATTTTGTCAAAAAAAATAGTATTAGTAAAATAAAAAATTTATGATTTTGGTAGTTTTTTCCTAAATTTGTTGACTTTGACCATAAAAATATGTTATTATATACAGTGAATTTATATGTAATTTAAAATCAAAATATTTTAATCAAAAGAAATATCAAAAATACACAGTTAAAAATTTAAGAAAAGAGGAATTAAATATAGCAAAATTATAATAAATATAATTCGAAAAGCAGGCGAATTATATTTATTGTGAAAGTAACTATATTCTAAGAAGGACTTTTCTTAAAATCAAATAAATTAATTTCTAAGTCAAGTGTTAAACACTTTCTAGAATTAAAAATTCTGCTTCAATTAAAAATAAGGAGTGATTTTTTTGAAAATTAAAGACATTCAATATGAAAAGGCTTCAAGAAAAGATTTCGCAAAAGTTGGAGATTTTATTGAAATGCCAAACCTAATTAAAGTACAAAAGGATTCTTATGAATGGTTTATTAATGAAGGATTAGGAGAAGTATTAAAAGATATATCACCAATAGAAGATTATTCTGGAAATCTTGTTCTTGAATTTTTTGACTATTATATGGAAGACAAAACTAAATATTCAATTGAAGATTCAAAAGAAAGAGATGCAACATATTCATCAAGACTACATGTTAAAGTTCGTTTAATTAATCGTGAAACTGGAGAAATTAAAGAACAAGAAATTTATTTAGGTGATTTCCCATTAATGACAGATAGTGGAACATTTATAATAAATGGTGCAGAAAGAGTTGTTGTCAGTCAGTTAGTTCGTTCACCAGGATGTTATTATTTAGAAGAATTTGATACAAAAACAGGAAAAAAGATTTTTAATTCTACAGTAATGCCTTTAAGAGGAGCTTGGCTAGAATATGAAACAGATGGAAATGATATTTTTTATGTTCGTGTTGATAGGACAAGAAAGTTACCAGTAACAACACTTTTAAGAGCTATAGGAGTTGTATCAGATGATCAAATAAGAGATTTATTTGGTGAAGAAGAATTATTAACTGCTACAATTTCAAAAGATACAATTAAAAGTCAAGATGATGCATTAATTGAAATATATAAAAAGTTAAGACCAGGAGAACTTCCAACAGTAGATGCAGCAAGAAGTTTATTTGATGGATTATTTTATGATAATAGAAGATATGATTTAGCAAAAGTTGGTAGATATAAATTTAACCAAAAATTAAGCTTAGCTATAAGAATAACAGGAAAAGTATCTGCTAAAGATATTGTTGATAGAGAAACAGGCGAGGTTTTTGTACAAGCAGGAGAAGTTATTACAAAAGAAGTAGCTGAAAATATTAAAAACTCAGGAATTAATATTGTAGATATATTAGTTGGTGAAAGAACTGTAAGAATTATAGGTAATTCAACAGTAGATATTCATAAAGTATTACCTACAGTAGATCTAAGTTCTTTAAATATTAGAGAAGAAGTTGATTATCAAGTATTACAAAACATAATTGAAAATACTGATGAGAAAAATCTAGTGAAAGAAATTGGTCAAAGAATAGATGAATTAATACCAAAACATATAACAACAGAAGATATGATTGCTTCTATAAATTATGTATTAAATTTATCACATGGAGTTGGAATTATTGATGATATAGATCACTTGGCAAACCGTAGAATTAGATGTGTTGGTGAGTTATTACAAAATCAATTTAGAATTGGTTTAACAAGACTAGAAAGAGTAGTAAGAGAGAGAATGACAATTCAAGATTTAGATGTTGTAACACCACAAACATTAATAAATACAAAACCAATAACATCATCAATAAGAGAATTTTTTGGAAGTTCACAATTATCTCAATTTATGGACCAAACAAATCCACTTTCAGAATTAACGCATAAAAGAAGAATTTCAGCATTAGGACCAGGGGGACTTACAAGAGAGAGAGCTGGTTTTGAGGTTAGAGATGTTCATTATACACATTATGGTAGATTATGTCCAATAGAATCACCAGAAGGACCAAACATTGGACTTATATCAGCACTTTCATCATTTGCTAAAATAAATGAATATGGATTTATAGAAACACCATATAGAAAAATAGATCCAGAAACACATAGAGCAACAGATGAAGTTGAATACATGAGTGCAGACATAGAAGATAATTATATTATTGCTCAAGCTTCAGAGCCTATGGATAAAAATAACGAATTTGTAAATAACAGAATTAGAGTTAGATATAAAAATGAAATAATAGAAGTTGATAAAGATAAAGTTCAATATATTGATGTTTCACCAAAACAGTTAGTTTCAGTTGCTGCAGCAATGATTCCATTCTTAGAGCATGATGATGCAAAAAGATCATTGATGGGAGCAAACATGCAAAGACAAGCTGTTCCATTAATGATAACAGAAAGACCAATAGTTGGAACAGGTATAGAATATAGAGCAGCTAAAGATTCAGGAATAATGATTTTAGCTGAAGATGATGGTGTAATTCAGAAAGTTACAGGTGATGCCATAACTGTTAAATATAGTAATGGAAAAACTCTTGTACATAAATTGCGTAAATTTAAAAGAACAAATGGTGGAACTTGTATAAATCAAAGACCAATTGTTAAAGTTGGTGAAAAAGTTAAAAAAGGAGATAGCATTGCAGATGGACCATCAACTAAAGATGGAGAAATGTCTTTAGGAAAAAATGCTTTAGTAGCGATTTCAACTTGGGAAGGTTTTAATTATGAAGATGCTATTTTGTTAAATGAAAGATTAGTTAAAGAAGATGTATTTACATCAATTCATATTGAAGAATATGATTGTGAATGTCGTGATACTAAATTAGGACCAGAGGAGATTACAAGAGATATACCAAATGTTGGTGATGATGTTTTAAAAGATCTAGATGAAAATGGAATAATAAGAATTGGTGCAGAGGTAAGACCTGGAGACATATTGGTTGGTAAGGTTACTCCAAAGGGTGAAACAGAATTAACAGCAGAGGAAAGATTATTAAGGGCTATTTTTGGAGAAAAGGCTAGAGAAGTAAGAGATACTTCATTAAGAGTGCCACATGGAGAAGCTGGAACAATAGTAGATGTTAAAATATTTACTAGAGACAATTCAGATGAATTAGGACCAGGTGTAAATCAAATAATTAGATGTTATATAGCAACAAAAAGAAAAATATCTGTTGGAGATAAAATGGCTGGACGTCATGGAAATAAAGGTGTTATATCAAGAGTATTGCCAGAAGAAGATATGCCATTTATGCCAGATGGAACACCAATAGATATATTACTAAATCCACTTGGATTGCCTTCTCGTATGAATTTAGGGCAAATACTTGAAGTTCATTTAGGAGGAGCTGCAAAAGCTTTAGGATGGCATGTAGCAACACCAGTTTTTGATGGTGCAACACAAAAAGATGTAGAGGAATTATTACAACAAGCTGGTATGAGTGAAGATGGAAAATCAATATTATATGATGGTAGAACAGGAGATCCTTTTGATAAACCAATTACAGTTGGTGTTATGTATATGTTAAAACTTCACCATTTAGTTGATGATAAAATTCATGCTCGTTCAACTGGACCATATTCATTAGTTACACAACAACCACTTGGAGGTAAAGCACAATTTGGTGGACAACGTTTTGGAGAAATGGAAGTGTGGGCATTAGAGGCATATGGTGCAGCTTATACTTTACAAGAAATGCTTACAGTGAAATCAGATGATGTTGTTGGTAGAGTAAAAACATATGAAGCAATTGTTAAAGGAGAGAATATCCCTGAACCAGGTGTTCCAGAGAGCTTTAAGGTTTTAGTAAAAGAATTGCAATCTTTAGGTTTAGATGTTCGTTTATATTCTGAAGATAATAAAGAGCTTGAACTAAAAGAAAATATTGATGAAGGTATTGAATATGACCCAGAGAAAGATAAAAAGTTATTAGCTGAAGAACAACTTATTGTTGCTGATGATATTGCAGATGGTTACAGTGAGGAAGCAGATGAAGAAGTTTTATTAGAACAAGAAGAACTTGAAGATAGTGATGAGTTTTTTGAAGAATTAGATGATGTAGATGATGAGGCTATTTTTGATAATGATTTAGCAAATGACAATCTTGATAATGATGATGATATTATTGAATAGATTTTTTGTAATTTAGTTTGAAATTTTTCATGAAGTGAGACTTTTGATATTAATAAACATAAAAATATAAATAATTAAATAGATTTCAAAAAGTTAAAAATCGACAGTATGGAATTGCACCAGCAGAGGATAGATTTTAAACTGTTTTGAAATTAAGTTAGTCATAGCGACAAAGTAGCTTTGCGAATGACTTATACAATTAACCAAAGGGAAATTGTAAACCTTAATAAAAATAATTTAGGGGGAAATAAGTGTGGACGAATTAGATATTTTTAATAAAATAAAAATAGGAATTGCATCAGATGAAAAAATAAGAGAATGGTCAAAAGGTGAAGTAAAAAAGCCAGAGACTATAAATTATAGAACATTAAAACCAGAAAAAGATGGTTTATTCTGTGAGAGAATATTTGGACCAACAAAAGACTGGGAATGTCATTGTGGAAAATATAAAAGGGTTAGATATAAAGGAATAGTATGTGATAGATGTGGTGTTGAAGTAACAAAATCAAAAGTAAGAAGAGAGAGAATGGGACATATTGAACTTGCTGCACCAGTAGCACATATATGGTATTTTAAAGGAATACCAAGCAGAATTGCATTAATATTAGATGTTTCACCAAGAAATTTAGAAAAAGTTGTTTATTTTGCTTCTTATATTGTTGTAGATAAAGGTGAAACTGATTTAAGTGTATGTCAAGTATTAACAGAAAAAGAATATCATGAAGTAGAAGAAAAATATGGTAGAGGTTCATTTAAAGCTAGAATGGGAGCAGAAGCTTTAAAAGAATTATTGGAAAAAGTTGATTTAGATAAATTATCTAAAGATATAAGAAAAGAACTAGAAAATGCAAGTGAGCAAAAGAAAAGCAAATTAGTAAAGAGATTAGACACAATTGATGCTTTTAGACTTTCTAATACAAAACCTGAATGGATGGTTATGTCAGTTGTACCAGTAATTCCACCAGAATTAAGACCGATGGTTCAATTAGATGGTGGTAGATTTGCAACTTCTGACTTAAATGATTTATATAGAAGAGTTATAAATAGAAATAATAGATTAAAAAGATTATTGGAATTAGGTGCACCAGAAATAATTGTAAGAAATGAAAAAAGAATGTTACAAGAATCAGTTGATGCGTTAATAGATAATAGTAGAAGAGGTAGACCAGTTACAGGTGCTGGAAATAGACCTTTAAAATCATTGTCAGATTTGTTAAAAGGAAAACAGGGAAGATTTCGTCAAAACTTGTTAGGAAAAAGGGTTGACTATTCTGGACGTTCAGTTATTGTTGTAGGACCAGAGCTTAATATATATCAATGTGGTCTTCCAAAAGAAATGGCTGTAGAGTTATTTAAACCATTTGTAATGAAAGAATTGGTTGGAAGAGGGATAGCACAGAATATAAAAAATGCTAAAAGAATGGTAGAAAGACTAAAACCAGAAGTATGGGAAATATTAGAAGATGTTATAAAAGATCATCCAGTAATGTTAAACCGTGCTCCTACATTACACAGACTAGGAATTCAGGCATTTGAGCCAGTATTAGTTGAAGGTAGAGCAATAAAACTTCACCCATTAGTATGTGAGGCATTTAATGCTGACTTTGATGGTGATCAAATGGCTGTGCATTTACCACTTTCACCAGAAGCACAAGCTGAATCAAGATATTTAATGCTTGCAACAAATAACTTATTGAAACCACAAGATGGAAAACCAGTTGCAGTACCTAGACTAGATATGATTTTAGGAAGTTATTATTTAACAATGACATTAGATGGTGAAAAAGGAGAAGGAAAATATTTTAAAGATCCTGAAGAAGCAATAATGGCATTTGAAAATAATGAAGTAGCTATCCATGCAAAAATATTTGTTAAAATGACAAAAGAGATTGATGGTGAAATAAAGTCTAAAAAAATTGAAACAAGTGTTGGAAGAATTATATTTAATCAAGGAATACCACAAGATTTAGAATTTGTAGATAGAAAACAAGATCCATTCCAATACGAAATAGATTTTCCAGTTGTTAAAAAATCAATGGGACAAATAATAGAAAAAGTAATTAGAGTACATGGTGTTGTTGAGTCTGCGGAAGTTATAGATTATGTAAAATCTTTAGGATTTAAGTATTCAACAATAGCAGGAATAACATTCTCAATGAGTGATGTAAAAGTACCAGAAGCTAAAAGAGGTTTACTTGAAGATGCTGATAAACAAATAGAAAATATAAGAAAACAATATGCAAGAGGATTAATAACAAATGATGAAAGATATAATTCAGTTATCAAAGTATGGGAAGATGCAACAAAGAAAATAAGTGCTGCAATGGAAGACAATTTTGATGATTTAAACCCAATATATATGATGGTTAAATCTGGAGCCAGAGGTAATATGAACCAATTAAGACAAATTGCTGGTATTCGTGGACTTATGGCTAGTACAACAGGTAAAGCGGTTGAGATTCCTATAAAATCATCTTTTGCAGAAGGACTAGATGCCCTAGAGTACTTTATTTCTGCACATGGTGCGCGTAAAGGACTTTCAGATACTGCGTTAAGAACAGCTGACTCTGGATATTTAACAAGAAGACTTGTTGATGTATCACAAGATATAATAGTTAGAGAACATGATTGTGGAACAAGTGAGGGGTTAGTAGTTTATGATATAAAAGATGGAAATCAGATAATAGAAAAAATGCAAGAAAGATTAGTTGGAAGATATCCAGTAGAGGATGTATATAATCCAGAAACTAAAGAACTTATTGTAGATACAGAAACAATGATAACAGAGGAAATTGCTGATAAAATAGTATTATCAGGAATTGAAAAACTAGAAGTACGTTCAGTTTTAGCTTGTAGATCTAAACATGGTGTTTGTCAAAAATGTTATGGAATGGGATTAGCAAGAAGAAACTTAGTATCAATAGGGGAATCTGTTGGTATTATTGCTGCTCAATCAATTGGTGAGCCAGGTACACAGCTTACTATGAGAACTATTCACTCTGGTGGTGTTGCTGGTGTTGCTGATATTACACAAGGTCTTCCAAGGGTTGAAGAATTGTTTGAAGCTAGAAAACCTAAGGGTGTTGCAATCATTACTGAAATTGCTGGTAAAGTTAAAGTTAAAGAAACTAAAAAGAAAAAAGAGGTTATTGTTACTTCTTCTGATGATTCAAAAACATATACAATACCATTTGGCTCAAAAATGAAAGTAAGAGATGGAGATATAGTAGAAATAGGAGATCCATTGATAGAAGGTTCTATAAATCCTTCAGAAATACTTACATTAAAAGGGCCAGAAGGAGTTTATGAATACTTAACTTCAGAAGTTCAAAAAGTATATAGAAATCAAGGTGTTGATATTAATGATAAACACGTTGAAGTTATTGGTAGACAAATGCTTAAAAAAGTTAGAGTTGAAGATAATGGAGATACAGATATGTTCCCTGGATCATTAGTAGATATGTATGATTTTGAAGATAAAAATAATGAAGCTTTAGCAGAAGGAAAACGTCCAGCAACAGGTCATAGAGTATTATTAGGTATTACAAAAGCTTCACTTGCAACAGATAGTTTCTTGTCAGCAGCATCTTTCCAAGAGACAACTAGAGTTCTTACAGAAGCAGCTATTAAAGGAAAAGTTGATGACTTAGTTGGTTTAAAAGAAAATGTTATTATTGGTAAGTTAATTCCAGCTGGTACAGGTATGAAGAGATATCAAGACACACATATTAGTACAGAAAAAGATTTAGAAGAAGTTGCAGAGGGATAAGTACTTAATTAAGGAAATGATATGGATAATAAAGAGAAGTTTATGAATTTGGCTTTAAAGGAAGCAAAAAAAGCATGTGATAAATTAGAAGTTCCAGTTGGTGCTATAATTGTAAAAGATGGAGAAGTTATAGCTAAAGCACATAATTTAAAGGAAACAAAATTTGATACAACTAAACATGCAGAGATTTTGGCAATACAAAAAGCTAGTAAAAGATTAAAATCTTGGAGATTGTTAGATTGTGAAATGTATGTTACTTTAGAGCCATGTTCTATGTGTGCTGGTGCCATAATTAATTCCAGAATTAAAAAAGTCTATATTGGAGCAGAGGATGAAAAAACTGGTGCTGTTGGATCTGTATTTAATTTATTAGAAGATTATACTTTTAACCATAAAGTAGAATTTGAAATAGGTATTTTAAGAGAAGATTGCAAAAGTATTTTAAAAAATTTTTTTATACAGTTAAGAAAAATGAAAAAGCAATGTTGATTAAATATGAAATCTGTTTTAATTAATGGTAAATAAATGTAGTCAAAAAATGGCTACATTTATTTTATATATACATATAAAAAGTTTTTTCTTGAACTCCCCTTTTGTTATAAAAGGCTCGTTATTAGAAAATGAAAATTTAGAAGAAGTTTTAGTATATTGTGAGGAATAAAATATGAAGAACTTAATAAAAACCAATTGTTATGATATATCAAATGAATAATGGATAAAAAATACAAGTTATGATAAATGAACTTAGGAGAGAGTATATGGAAAAAAATGATATAAAAAAATTTATAAATAATATATATGAGAATGATTGTATAAAGCAAATGAAATTATTATCAAATAAATCTATAGATATGATTTTATGTGATTTACCATATGGAACGACACAGAATAAATGGGATTCGGTGATTCTATTAGACAAATTATGGAAAGAGTATAAAAGAATTTTAAAAGATAATGGAGTAATAGTACTTACAGCAAATGGTGTTTTTACATCAAAATTAATAATCAGTAATGAAAAAATGTTTACATATAAATGGGTTTGGGAAAAATCAAAAGCAACTAATTTTCTAAATGCAAAAAAACAACCTTTACGTAAACATGAAGATATATGTGTATTTTATAAAAAACAATGTACATATAATCCACAAATGGAATTAGGAGAGGCATATGATAAGGGAGTACGAAAAAATCAATTAACTGGTAGCTATGGAGACTTTAATCCAGTCCATGTACAAAGTGATGGAAAAAGATATCCCACAGATATTTTATACTTTAAAACAGCTGAAAGTGAAGGAAAAGTATATCATTCGACTCAAAAGCCAATTGCATTAGGAAGATATTTAATAAAAACATATACTAATAAAGGTGATATAATATTGGATAATACATGTGGAAGTGGCTTTTTTCTTGTTGTGGCATTGCTAGAAGGAAGAAATTTTATTATTCGAAAATTGGTATTATTACAATCATGAAATGGAATAATAATACAAAAGTAATGTAAAGTGAAATATTTTTGATTTTTTAAAAAATGTTTCAGTACAAATGAAATATTTGTTGACAATTCGAAAAACTTTCAGTATAATAAAATAAGAGGTGAAATAAGAATGATTTATAGAGAGCACTATATAAATCCAGTTCGTGAGTTTTATGATTCAGATTTAATAAAAATTATAACAGGAATAAGGCGATCTGGAAAATCTGTTATATTAGAACAAATAAGAAATGAAATAAAACAAAAAACAGATAATGTAATATATTTGAATTTTGAAGACAAAAGAATATTAACAAATATTTCAAATGGCAATCTACTTATTGATTATATAGAAAATAACAAAAAGAATGGAAAATGTTATGTATTTTTGGATGAAATACAAATGATAGAAAACTGGCAAGAAGCATGCAAAACATTAAGATTATATGATAATTCTGTATTTATTACTGGCTCAAATTCAAAATTGTTATCAAAAGAATTTACAAAAGAATTGAGTGGTAGATATGTTGCATTTAAAATTAGACCATTTGTATATAAAGAAATTTTAGAATATACAAAAGAATTAGAAAAAGAATGCACCATTACAGATTATTTGGTATGGGGAGGATTTCCTAAAAGATTTGAATTTGATTCAGATGAAGCTAGAATAAGATATTTAAGTGATTTAGATGATACAATTGTTATTAATGATTTAATTAATAGATATAAAATAAAAAAAGACAAACTATTTAAAAGTTTAGTTAATTATATTTTAAGATCAAATAGTAGAATTATTTCAGCAAAATCAATTCACAAATATATAAAAGATAAAAGCGAAAATTGTTCTATTAATACTATTATTAAATATCTTGGTTATTTAGAAGAAGCATATATAATTGAGTCTGTAAAACAATATTCAACAAAGACAAAAAGTGAATTAGCATACTATGTAAAAATATATAATACAGATGTTGCTTTTAATTCAATTAGATGTATGGATAATAGATATGATTTAACTCACAATTTAGAAAATATAGTATATAATGAACTTATCTATATGGGATACAATATACATGTATTTAATAATAATGGAAAAGAAATAGATTTTCTAGCTCAAAAGAATAATAAAAAATATTTTGTACAAGTTGCTTATAGTGTAGCAGAAGAAAAAACATATAATCGTGAATTTTCTGCATTTGCAAACATAGACAATTTATCTCAAAAAATTCTTATTACAAATGATGATATAGATTATTCAACGAGTACAGTTAGGCATATTAAACTAAAAGATTTCTTATTAATGGAATCTTTAGATAATAAATAATAGTTATAAAATAAAGTTTTATTCAAAAGCAATAATATACAGGAATGAGAATAGGCGAAGTATTGGCATTATCCATTAAAGATATTGATTATAAAGAAAATACTATAATTATAAGTAAAACACTTACAAGAGATGAACACGATAAAACCATTTTGGGAGACACAACTAAAACAGAAAACTCATAAAGAAAGATATTAATAGATAGAAAAGTAAAAGACATATTACAACAAGCACAAAAAAGACAAGTAAGTAATATAAATAGCTTATTATTTAAGATAAGAAAAAATTATATGGTAATATGGTAAGTAAAAAAATGATATATTTGTTCATAATACAAGAAGAATAGAGAATAAAATGCTTATAGCATTAGACATATTATGAAAATATAAAGTTAGAAAAAGATTATCTAAATATTAAGCTGATAAATTAATTTTAGCATTTCCTGATAGGGGAGAGTTAGAAATATTGATTGTAATGTACAATTAAAAACAAAAAATATCTATGTAAAAACATAAATATTTCCTAATTTATAGAGAATTAAAAATCTCTGAAATGGTGAGCCTCAACTTAACAGATCCGAAACTTTATTTTTATAGATTAGGTGTTTTAATAATCATAAAATTAAGGTTGCAAAGATGAAATAGTGTGTGATATAATGGAAAAAGTAAAGGAGTACCATGAATATGATAGATGAAAGAACTAAAAAAATATTACAAACTATTATAAAACATTGTAATATAATAAATGATACAAAAAAGTTTTTTGGAAATAATTATTTAGAATTTGAAAATAATAGTATTTACCAAAATGCAATATTAACGCCAGTTACACAAATAGGAGAATTAGTTAAAAAATTACCATTAGATTTTAGAACAGAATATAATCAAATTCCATGGAAAAATATTGCTGGAATGAGAGATATTGTTGTACATAATTATGAAACTATTGATAAAACAATATTGTGGAATGTAGCTGATGAAGAAACAGATAAAATAAAAGAATTTTGTAAAAAAATTCTAAATGAGGTAGTATAATATGTCAGAATTAGAGAAAATAAAAGAGAAAATAAAACCAGTGGCTAAAAAATACAATTTAGTATATGTTTGGGTATTTGGTTCATATGCAAAGAAAAAACAAACCAAAGATAGTGATATAGATATTATTGTAAGAACAGAAGATGTTGCACACGGATTTAAAATAGTTGAAGTAAAATTTGCATTAGAAGAGGCACTAGAAAAGCAAGTAGATATTATAACAACAGGAAGTATAAAAGGCTCATTATTAGAAGATGAAAATTTAGAGGAAGTTTTAGTATATAGCGAAGAATAATATATAAATTGTTAGGAGAAATAAACAGTGAATTATAATTATAAATTTTTTATTGCAGGAAGAACAAGAAACAAAGAAAATATTTTAAAGATATGTAATATTTTTGAAGAATTAAATATTTCGCATTATTGTTTTCTAAAAAATGAAAATTCACACAAAGAAGCAGGATTAGATATTAATGATAAGAATCTTGCAGACACTTTCGAATCACTAGAATTAGAAAGTTATAGTGTGAGAACAATATTTGAACACGATTTGAATGGTGAAAAAAATTCGGATAATTTTTTATTAGTACTACCAGCAGGAAAGTCAGCACATATTGAAGCAGGAATAGCATATGGATTAGGAAAGAAGTGTTATGCAATTGGAGAATATGATGTAACAGATTCTTTATATCTAATATTTGATAAAATTTTTAAAGATGAAAATGAATTGAAAAATTTCCTAGAAAATGAGAAGAATTAAAAAAATAAATGTCTAAATATAATAAAAACATCTCAAAATACAGTAATGTAAATTGAGATGTTTTCTATTTAATATCTTATACTTGGGTTAGTATAAGATTGTTTTGGTGAGCCAGGAGGGGCTCGAACCCCCGACCCTTTGCTTAGAAGGCAAATGCTCTATCCAACTGAGCTACTGACTCATATAAAATTATATTGAATTTCTATCTTAAACAATAAATATAATACCATATAATAAATAAGATGTCAATCATTATATGAAATTTTTTTGTATTTA
>CAOSZT010000051.1 GCA_948528155.1 uncultured Clostridia bacterium
AAAAAGGCAGAAATCAAGACATCAATGTTAATGAAATGGGCAATTATAGAGAAATCAAGAAACAACTAGCTAAAAAAGAGCAAAAACTTGAAAAAGCAAATACACAAACGAAAAAAATTGATAATTCTAGTAAAGATATAAATACAATATTAGATAATTTAAAGCCTACTTTAATGAATAAAAATAATATGATTATTTCAAGTGAGAATGTCCAGAAAATCAGAAATTATACAGAAGATGTAAAAGATATAACCCAGACAGTTAGATGTGTAAATGACTTAAATATAGCTATTAAAGACTTTGAACATTCTGCTTTTGAAATAGAAAAGGAAAATCGTTCACTTAAATATGAAATAGAACTAAAAGATAATGAAATTGGCAGTTTGAAAAAGGAACTATCTACTAAAGACAAGATTATAGGTAGATTACAAGCTGAAAAAGAAAAACTAAAACAAGAATTACAGAAATTCAAAGGCTTTTGGCATAGCATTGTGAGTCATTTTTACAAAAGAATTTGCTATGATAAAGATAATAACTATAAAATTGTTAGTGATGATTTATATAAAAATGGCATATTTAACAACAATGATAATGAAATTGCAAATAATATTGCTAGAAAAGTAATTATACCAGATAAAAATAAGCAAAATAAGAATAAAAAGAGAAATAATGATACAAGATTTTAAAAGGAGGAAAATGTTATGGAAGAAGATAAAGTAAAAAATGTAATAAATGTAATCAAAAATATGAATACAAAAGATAAATTAAGATTAGGTATATGCTTAACTACAAGTAATTGGGCTAATATTTTATACAACAAAACTGAAATGTATGAAAAATTTGATACTATGCTAAAAGAAGTTGATGAAGAATATAGAACAACCCTAATAAATTTTGCTAAATACAAGATTGTAATGTTTACAATGGCTAAAATTATGGAAATGAAGCAAGTTGATAGAAACAAAGTTACTCTATATTTATTTAATAGTATAAAATAATATTTTATGTAAAATATTGCTTTTAAAGTATAAATACAGTATAATAAATATAGATATATTGTACTTTACATAGCAAAGTACAGAAGAAATTAATCATTTTTTCTGGAGGGGCTATGTAAAACCTCCAGAAGAATAATTTAAGGAGGATTACAAATATGAAAAGCGACAAGATTAAAGTGTGGGCACGGATAGGAGAAATTGCATTTTGGTTAAGCAAATTTTTCTATACGGGATGGACAATGCAATATGAACCATTCGAATCAGCTGGTACAACAGCACTGATACTTGATTGCACTTGGGTAGTGTTTGCATTGATTTTTTCAGAAGCAATAGTAAGGTTAATTGGCTATTTTGCTGAACTTATTGAAAAACAATCAAAATAACAATACCAAAGGAATGCTTTCATTAGTAAGGAGGTTTGCGTATGCAAGCCTTTTTGCTATTATATATTTGATTATAACAGTTTTGTCTTTTTGACTAAAAGCCGAATAGTTTTATACTAAATTGAATTACATAAAAATTATTTAAAAAATTTGTATGATTTGATTACTTTTTTATTGCAATTTATAAAAATTGTGATATACTTTAATAAATTGATTGATATTTGTATCAATCGTTAAGAGAAAAAAGTTGTAGATAACTACGACGTCTGCTCCAGTTTATAGCAACTTACGAACTATAAAGTTTGTAGGTTGTTTTTTATATCTAAATTTACAATGTTCTCTTTCCAGAAAGGAGGGCATTTTTTATGTTTGAGTTTGAAATAGTACAAGAATTAGAGCTAAATTCTGAAATACTAGAAATTATTAAAGATTATAACTATACAGTTAAAAATGGCAAAATTAAGCATTTAAAGGCCACTAATTTACAGTTTATTGAACCAACTGAATATTTAATTACATATCCTACTACTCTTACTATACTTGAATATAAAGTAAATGAAATAGCTAATAAGCCATTCTATATTAAAGAACATCAACAAAAGTATAATCTCAAAGAAATTAAGCAAATTCTCATAAAATTTTAAAACTAGGGGGGACAAAATGCTTATAAGTGAGCTATTAAGTAGAGGAGGTAATTTTATGAGATGTGGAATTTATTTAAGAGTATCAACAGATGAACAAAGAGATAATGGATATTCTATTGATTCACAGTTACGAATGATAAAAGAATATTGTGAGAAAAACAATTATGATATTGTAGATGTATACAATGATGCAGGGCATTCTGGAAAAGATTTAATGCGACCAGAAATGCAAAGACTTTTAAAAGATATTAAATCGCACAAAATTGAAGTAATAGTTGCTATTAAAGTAGATAGATTAACTAGAAATAACTATGATGGATTTTGGCTACTTAATTATTGTGAAGAACATGATGTTAAAATAGAACTTATTTTAGAGCCTTATGATGTATCTACTGCAAATGGTGAAATGTTCTTTGGAATGAATTTAATATTTGGACAAAGAGAAAGAAAAGAAATTGGAGCAAGAACAAAAAGAGCAATGGAAGAAATGGCATTAGAAAAAATACATCCAGCAAAAGCACCTTATGGCTATATTAGAAATGTAGAAACAGGTCATTTAGAAGTAGAACCAATTGAAGCACAAGTTATTAAAGAAATATTTGAACTATGTAAGCAAGGGAATTCAAGTAGAAGAATTGCAACAGTCATGAAAGATAGCAAAGCTTATTTAAAAACAGGAAAATGGACAAGTGATAGAATTTATAAAATACTTACTAATTCTATTTATATTGGCGTATTTGAATATGGTAAATATTGTAGAAAACCACAAGATATATTAAGAGTAGAAAACTATTGTGAACCAATTATAGATATAGAAACCTGGAATATAACAAGAAAGGTCTTAGAAAGAAATAAACATTCAAACTATGGAGAACATATACATTTATTTACTGGAATTGTAAGATGTCCTACTTGTGGTAAAATACTATCTTCTACAAACTCTTTTAAATATAGTGGAACACCAAAAGAAAAAGTATATTATCATTTAACTTGTAAAAATCCTAATTGTAAATCAAAAGGATTACATTATAGTTCAGATAAAATAGAACAAAAATTAGTTAGAGTTTTAAATGAATTAACAAGATATATGTATGATATGGATAGTGAAATTATAGTATGTAATTCAACTAAAACAAAAGACATTAAAAATATAGAAAAAGCAATTGAAAAACTAAAAATGCAAGAGAAAAAGTTAGTAGATTTATATTTGAGTTCAACCTTAAATGTAGAAACAATTAACCATAAAAATGATGTAATTAAAAAAGAAATTGAAAACTTGAGTAAGAAAAGAGAACAAATTGATCCAAATAATGATTTTAAAGACTATACCATAGAACTATTAAAAAAGTTAGATTGTAATGTAGAAAATGGCGAAGTTATATCTAATAACAAAGTTGCATTTACATTTATTTTTAATAGTCTAAAACGAAAAACAAAACAAGAATTAATAAAAAGATTAATTGATTGTATAGAAATAAAAAGAAACAAAAATTATGATATTGAAATAGCAAATGTTAAATTTACAGAAGAATTTATTTCCAAAAGTAGCAAATCATATATAAAATATTTATATGGAATTTTGCAAAATAATAATATTGGATTTGTTTATAAAGAAGCAATTGATAGTACAGAATTAGAAAAATTAAAAGAGGACTATTTTGTATTTTCTGATGAAAAAATTGGAGAATATTCAAAAGAAGAATTAGAAAAATATGTAGAACTATTGCAAGAGCATTTTTATACAGATGGAGTTATAAATTGCCCATATATTGAAAACGGAAATATGATAGATAGTTTAACACTAATACCAAAAAATACAAACAAAAAGGCTAAGAGGAAATCGAATTATGAAGCATCTTAATAAAGAAAATATTAACAAAAATCAAGTAGAAACAGTAGAGCAATTTAAAGTACTTTTATATCTAGAAAATACATTTAATCTTGATGAAATAGAATTATATTTATATGATAAAAGTACTATAAAGTTAATTGATAAAAATAAAGTACAAGCATATTTTAAATATGATAAACAAACTAAAAAAGTACAATTTTACGAAAAAATACATTCAAAAAATGAACTAGAAAGATGAGGATTAGAAAAAAAATTTGTCCTAGCAAGCACTGAATTTGGATATACGCCAAATTCAAATATGGGAACTTCGTCCCCAATCCCCAAAATAAAAATGAAAGGAACTAAAAGATTATGAATAATGAAAAAGTAAATTATTTAATTGATATAATAAAAGATATGGATATAGAAAATAAATTAAGACTTGCAATATGTATGTGCGATAATTACAGCCATACTAATTTAGAATATAACAAAACAGAAATGTATAAATATTTTGATAACTTGCTAAAAGAAATTAATATAGAATACAGAACAACAACTGTTAATTTTGCGAACTATGCTTACATCATGTTTGCTATATCAAAAGTTATAGAAATGAATTCAATAGAACAAAATAGAGTAGCATTATATTTGTTTAATAGTATAAATTATAAAATAAAAAATTGTAAAAGCATTGACACTAAAGAACAAATGTTTTAAAATGTATAATGAAAAGGATGTGAAATTATGGAAGAGAATAAATTAACAATTCAAAATGAATTATCAAATGAAGATATAAAAAATTTAATATACACAATAAGAGAGAAACAAGTTATGATTGATAATGATGTAGCTAGGTTATACCATTATGAAACAAAGAGAATAAATGAGACTGTAAAAAGAAATATTGAACGTTTTCCAGTAGAATTCTGTTTTCAATTAAGTAATAACGAATATGAATCTTTGAAGTCGCAAATTGCGACTTCAAATACTCGTGGAGGAAAACAGAAATTACCTTACGTTTTTACTGAAAAAGGAATTCTAATGTTATCAGGATTGTTAAAAAATGAAATTGCCATTGAAGTAAGTATAAGAATAGTGGAAGCATTTGTAGAAATGAGAAAATTTATATCTTCAAACGGACAAGTATTTGAAAGACTAACGAATGTAGAATATAAATTACTAGAACATGACAGAAAATTTGATGAAATCTTTAATCAGTTTCAGTTGGAAGAAAATATCAAACAGAGGATATTTTTTGATGGTCAAATATATGATGCATATAGAATCATTGTAGATATTATAAAAAGAGCAAATAACAAGATTTTAATTATAGATAATTATATAGATGACAGTGTTTTGAAAATGTTGGCTAAAAAGAAAAACAATGTAGAAGTTGTTATTTTAACATCTGATAAAAGTAATATTGAAAATTTAGATATTAAAAAATTTAATAAAGAATATCCTATTCTAAAAGTTGCTAAAACTAATAAATTCCACGATAGATTTATTGTAATAGATAACAAGGAGATGTATCATCTAGGTGCTTCTATAAAAGATTTAGGTAAAAAATGTTTTGGAATTAACAAAATAGAAGATATGGAAATTATAGAAAAGATTATCAATTTATAAAATCAAAAGTAACGAATAATAATTAAATTAATATAGTTTTTCAAAATGGTTGAAAAAACATATAAATGAAGATATAATAAATGTGAAAGGCAGTGCAAAATTATGGAAGATATAGAATTAAAAGATATAAGTATAACTGAATTTGAAAAAGAAGTATATTCATATTATTTACAAATATTTCCTGAAGATGAAAGAAAACCATTAGAATTAATACAATCATCTTGCGAAAAGAAATATACAAAGATTATAGAAATTTTATATAAAAGTGAATTAGTAGGTTTTATGCTATTAAATAGGGTTAAAGACAAGGGGTATGCTGTTTTAGATTATTTAGCGATATTACCACAATATAGAAATAGTAAATTGGGTACTAAAGCATTACAAATTTTATTAGAGCAAGAAAAAGAAAGCAAAGGTATTTTTATAGAGATTGAAAAAGTTGGATTAGGTAAAGATACAGAAGAAAATTTATTAAGAGAAAAGAGAAGAAATTTTTATAAAAAAATAGACTTTAAAAAATTAAATTTTGATTTATTTTTATTTGATGTTATATATACACCTTATTTATTTTCAAATATAAAAGATAATGAAGACATGATTATTGATGAAATATTAAATATTTATGAAGCAATATCAGGAAAAGAGAGAATAGAACAAAATTGTAAGATATTGAAGAAGTTAAGATTTGAGGAAATAAGCAAAAATAATATAAAGATAGCAGCAAGAGTACAATATGAGATTTTTCCTAATTCAAGTGCATATTCAGTATATAAATCGAAAATTGTAGGAGAAAGAAAAGATTTATACATAGGATATATAGCTTATATAGGAAATATACCAGTTGGTGTAACAGGTATTTATGAAATTCCAGAATATTCAGATACTGCCTGGTTAAGTTGGTTTGGAATAAAGAAAGAATATCGAAAATTGGGATATGGAAAACAAATATTAGATTATACAATTGAAAAGGCAAAGAATCTAAATAAAAAGTACTTGAGATTATATACTTTTGAAATTTGGAATAGTGAAGCACAGTCATTTTACAAAAGAAATATGGATTTAGGAGAATACTATTATAATGATAAAGAACATAAAGAAGTATTTGATGGAAACCAAAGATATTTAGTATAAGTTTATGTAGTGAAAAAGTGAGATTATGGAATAACAAGTTTATAAACATATCAGAAGATGAAGATTCTCATGAAAAAAGCATACTCATGATGAAAAAAGATGGAATCATAGATTAATAAAGGAATGATGAAATAAGTGGAAGAAATTGAAGTAAGTAAAATAACTCAAATAAATGAAAAAAATCTTAATAAAATAACAGAGTGGATGTATGAGTGGTGGGGAAAAGATGAAATACATACATGTGAACAAGTAAAAGAGTTTATTAAATATAGTTTACAAGGAAGCAGACTACCACAAACTTATGGAGCATTTATAAATAATGAAATTGTAGGTATGTATCAATTTTCTTATGAAGATTTATTTGTTAGACCTGATATATATCCATGGCTTGCAAATGTATATGTAGATTAAAAATATAGAAATAATGGAATTTGTAGAAAATTAATGGAAACTGTAAAAGAAAACGCAAGAAACAATATAAATTCTAATGAATTTTGGTTATATACAAAACATGTAAATTTATATGAAAAGTTTGGCTGGAAATATATTTCTAATATTAATACTTACAATAAAGAACAAAAGATACAAAGACTATATAAATTAGAATTAACTGACATAACATTCAATTAATATAATTAATAAATTTATAAATACATGGAGGTAGACAATATTGAATAACCTAAAAAAACAAATAGTATTTAGTGATTATGATGGTACAATATATATAACAGAAGAAAATATGTTAACAAATGTAAAATCCATTAAAGAATATAGAAATTCAGGTGGAAAATTTGTAATTGTCACAGGTAGAAGTAAAACAAGCGTTAGTAATGTAATAAAACAATATAATATTCCTTATGACTATATAATTTCAAATAATGGAGCAGTAATTTATAATAGTGATATGCAAAAAATATATGAAGAATCAATTTCGATAGATATTTCAAACAAAATAATAGAGTATTTAAATACTAAGGAAAATATAGAAGTGTTTTTTTATGATGATGAAGATAAAGTAAAATACCATAATCAAAAACTATTGAAATTACGAATAAAAACATCTGATTATAAATTAGCTCAAAATATTGAAGATGAGATAAATAGTATGTTTAACGAGTATATTAAAGCACATTCAGCATTTCCAGGTATGTATTATGATAATCATGATTTTGTAATAGTAGATATTGTTTCAGTAAATGCTGGAAAGGAAAATGCAATAAAAAAATATTAGAGATATTAGATATAGAAAAAGAACAAGTAGCTACAATTGGAGATGGAAGAAATGATATTGCAATGATAAAAGAATATAATGGATATTCAATGGAAACTGCTGAGATTGACGTAAAAAAATCTTCTAGTAAAATTTTTAAAAGTGTAGCAGATGTATTAGAATATTTAAGAAAATAGAAAAATGCTATAAAATAAAGACTGAATATTGTATAATTAAATGCACGTTGTAGACATAAAAGTATAGACACATAATAAAAAAACAATTAAAATGTTAGTTGCGAGACTAAACATTGGAGGTTTTTAATTATGTGTCAAGAACAGTATAACACAAATAAAAGGAATTTTAAACAATTAACATACAAAGAAAGAATAAAAATAGAAACTTTGTATAACGATCAACACTTAAGCTATACACAAATAGGAGAAATATTGGGTAAACATCGAACAACAATAAGTAGGGAAATAAAATTAGGATTAGTTGAATTAGAAACATCATATTTACCAGTATGGAAATACTGTGCAGAAGTAGCACAAAGAAAGAATGAAGAAAATGAAACAGCGAAAGGCACAAATTTAAAAATAGGAAATGATATAAAATTAGCTAATTTTATTGAGAAAGAAATAAAAGAAGAAAAAAGTTCGCCAGAAGTAATAGAATATAAAATAAAACAATCGGAATTTAAAACGACATTATGTTTTAAGACGATATATAATTATATAGATAAAGAAATAATAGAAGTAGAAAGAAAAGACCTAACATGTGGAAAATATAAGAAAAAAGAAAAGAATAAAAAGAAAGAGGCAGAGTTTTTAAAACCAAATAAAGAAGGAAAAACAATACACGATAGACCAGAGGAAATAAAAACAAGAGAAGAGATAGGACATTGGGAAATGGATTTAGTGGAAGGATTAAAGGGACAAAGGAACCATATTTATTAGTATTAAGCGAAAGAAAGACAAGAAAAGAGATAATAGAATTAATACCAGACAAAACAGCAGAAAGTGTAGGAAAAGCATTAGATAGAATAGAAAAACGATTAGGAGTAGTAAAATTTAGAGAAACATTTAAAACAATAACAACAGACAATGGATCAGAGTTTAGAAATTGGAAGATAATAGAGAAATCATATACAGGAAGTAAAAAAGCAAGAACAAGCCAATATTTTGCAGATGCGTATTGTTCATGGCAAAGAGGAACAAATGAAAATATAAATAAAATGATAAGAAGATTTTTACCAAAAGGAACGAGTTTTAAAAATTTAACACAAGAAGAAGTAAAAAAAATAGAAAAATGGATAAATAATTATCCAAGAAAAATATTGAAATTTAAGACATCTGAGGAATATTATCAAGAAGAAAAAGTGGCGTAAAAACTAACATTTAAACATTTTTAATTTTTTAAGAAAAAAACGTGCAATTAATATTGCAATTTTCATATAAAATAAAGACTTAAAAAAAGCTTGCAAAATATATAAATTTATGTTAAATTAAAAATGATTTAGAAAGAGAACAATAGAGTTCGTAACTTGTAAGAATATCGCTCCAACGACGTATCTGTTCGAACTTTTTATAGAACAGATAGATATGAAAATCAATCAGTAAAATGGTTGATTTTTTTGTTTGTGAAAAAATCTTCCAATAGAAAGGAGGATTATTTTTATGATTAAGATAATTAAGCAAGAACTGGAATTTGAGGGATGTCTAAAACAGCGACTTGAATTTATATGTGAGTTTTCAAAAGTTACTCCTATCTTTATCAATGGTAGTATTAGAAAATTAGAGAAAACAAATCTTACATATATTGAGCCACATAGAGTGATTATTAAAAATATTACATTTTTAGTTTTCAATTATTCTAATGACATTTATATTACTAACTTAACTAAAAAGATTAAATTATCAGAGTTAGAAGAATACTTAAAAAAATTATAAATGTAAATATTTGACATTTCTTTAAATCGTGGTATAATGTACTCAATAAAATATCTATATCAGTTCGGAAAAAATATATAGATATATGAGTACTTTGAAAAATTATATTATATTGCATTATTGTATTTTAGCTTATGATAAATGGATTTAAGAGATGTCAAGGGTACTCGTGTATACTTTGATGTCTCTTTTTGTTTTATGAGGAGGTTTTAAAATTGAACGAAGAAAAGAAAAAATGTGGATTGTATATGAGAGTTTCAACAGATGAACAAGCAAGAGAACGGATTTAGTTTGCCAGAGCAAAAAGAAAGATTAGAAAGTTTTTGCAAATTCAAAGGTTATGAGATAGTAGATTATTACGAAGACGCTGGAATAAGTGCAAAAACTGGTAATCATAGACCAGATTTTGAGAGATTAAAAAGTGATATAAAGGCTAAAAAGATAAATACTATTGTTGCCTTAAAACTAGACAGAATAACCAGAAGTATATTTGATTGGGAAAAACTAATAACCTTTTTAGATGAAAATAATGCTTATATTGATTGTGCTAATGATGAAATAAATACTACAAGTGCAAATGGCAAAATGATTTCAAGACTTTTAATGAGTGTTAGTCAAAATGAAATAGAAAGAACAAGTGAAAGAACAAAAATAGGTTTAGCAGGTGCTATAAAACAAGGACATATTCCTCACGTTGCACCACTTGGATATAAACGTGAAAATAAAAAGTTAGTAATTGATTACACTACCAAAGATATTGTAATTAGAATATTTGATATGTATTACAATGGTTTATCTTATAAAAAGATAAGTAATGTGTTAAATGAAGAAAAGGTATTAGGAAAAGAAAATTGGCAAGATTCAACTATTGTTGGTATTTTAGAAAATGAAATATATAAAGGGGATTTTGTTCACGGAAAGAATACTAAACACCCAACTTATTATGAAGATGTTGTAGATCCTATTATTTCTAAAGAAATGTGGGAAGATTGTCAAGTGCAGAAAAAGAAAAACTCAAGAAGTTATAAACGAACACTAACTTATTTATACTTACAAAAGTTAAAGTGTCCAAAATGTGGCAGAATATTAGGTGGAAAAGCTACTACAAAGAAAAATGGTAATGCTTACTTTTACTATTATTGTAATGATTGCAAGATTGAATTTAAAGAAAAGGTTATAAATAATTACTTTAACCAATTTATAGATGAATTAGTACAATATGATTCTGTTGTTAATCAATTCTTCTTGCCTATGATTAAGCAAAAATTTGATGAGCCAAAAGAACAACTAGAAAAAGAAATAAAAGAGCAAACTAGCAAACTTGAAAGAATAAAAAAAGCCTATATAAATGGAGCTTTTGAACTAAAGGAATATAATGAAGAAAAGAAAATTGTTGAAAAAGCTATTGAAGAATTACAGAATAAACTAGAAACTACTGATTGCACAGAAGAACTAAGATTTACAACAAAAGATATTTTACTAAAACGAGATATTGACTTTATTAACAAAGTAAAACTAGATAAGGAATATCAAGCAAGAACTAAAACTTGGAAAGATTATACCAGACAAGAACAATCAGAACTTATAATGAAGTATGTTGATAACATTGAACTTGATATGTTAGGTACAGAAATAATTGTAAAACAGATTAACTTTAGAGAATCAATTTGTAAGCCTTGTCAAGAATTATATGATAACGGTTATATTGAAACGGTTAAGCCTATGATATTAGGTAATGTGCTTGGTAGTGTGAGATTTAGTAATTATTTGCCAGAGGAAGAAGTTGGCGAAATTATTATGAGATTAAGACAATATTATGATGTTCACTATACAGAGGCAACTTACTTTGTTGATAAGCAAATGTTTTATTTTAACTTTGCTGAAGATAATAGTGCTATTGTTAGAGTTTTCCCTTTAGAAAATTACTACAAATTAGATCCAGATAATAAAATGGAAACGTATAGATTTGGAATAATCTATATCAATGAAGAAGATAAATTCCAAATGAAAGAGATTGATACAGCATTTGATTATATACCAGATGAAACAAACGATAGTGTAATATACACAAAAGAGCCTATTCCTATTTCAGTAGGGGTAAAGCCAGTAAAGTTCTGCGAAGAAAATACACAAGAAACAAATTAACAAGATAAGAATTATATTTGCTAGTAGCAATATAATTTTGTATAGAGTTAATTTGAATAAAATTTATTTGCAAAAAATAAATTTTATTGCCTCGCAGAGCCCCCATGTTATGATAGGATGTCATAACATATAGGGGAGAACGCTTTAGTTAAGTACACTAAAATGTTCTCCCCATAAAATGCTTTAAATTAAGCTGATATTCTTTTATTTATCATTTTTTCAATTACCATTGTCATATCTTCCAAACTTACTGGAAAAGAA
This sequence comes from uncultured Clostridia bacterium, assembly GCA_948528155.1. Classification (GTDB taxonomy): domain Bacteria; phylum Bacillota; class Clostridia; order TANB77; family CAG-508; genus CAG-269. The sequence continues at coordinate 12,188 of CAOSZT010000051.1, forward strand.
ATAATGCCAACACCTCTATAGTATATATCTATTTCTTGAACTTTTTTACCATTAACTTTTTCTGTTTGATGAACTAATATTTTTTCTATTAATTCATTTAAGATTTCTGGTGTTAGTTCAGTTATTTCGGTATATTTCTTAACATTAGATATAAACTGTGTTAAGTCAGCTGTTTTCTTTTCAGTGTTGTTTATTTCTTTTGATAATTGTTCTATCTTTGTTTTTAATTCTTTTTGCTCATTATCATAATTAAAAGATAAGTTTCTAAATCTTTCATCTGTTATCTTTCCAGATATATTATCTTCGTAAATGTGCATAAATAAGTTATCAATTTCAATTATTCGTTTCTTTGCTTGTTCAAGTTCTTTCTTGTTTTTAGTAATTTGTTTTAACTCATCTTGTGTAGATTTTGCTAATTGTTCTTTTATAAATAAATCTTCAAAATTTTTCATATAAGCAACTACTTTTTGTATATTTTCTAAAACAAGACTTTGCAATACTTCGTCTGTAATCCAGTGTGAAGTACATAAAGAAACATTTTTCTTATAACTTGAACACCTGTAATGGTCTTTTGCGTTTAGGCTTGTCACAGGTGATTGAAAATACATTTTTTTGCCACAATCATTGCAGAATAGCAATCCTGAAAAAATACTTTTCTTGCCTGATCTTGTAGGCTTTTTTCTGTTATTTCTTAACTCTTGAGCAATGTTCCAAGTATATTCATCAATGATTGCCTCATGAGTATCTTTAAATATTTGCCAATCTTTTTTAGGAATAGGAACTTTAGTTTTATCTTTATATGAACGAATGGTATATTTAAAATTAACAGTATCTCCAATATATTCTTGTCTATCTAAAATACTTGCTACTGTTGTTGGATTCCATTGATGTTTAAATTCTTGTAGTTTAGATGGAAACTTTCTTCCAACACTTATAAAATATTCTGCTGGTGTCATGATATTTCGCTTTGTAAGTATTCTTGCAATTTCAAAAGTTCCATGTCCTTGAATAAATAAGTTATATATTTCTTTTACAACTTCTGCTGATGGCTCATCAATGACCCATTTTATTTTATCGTTTTCATCTTTTTTATAACCATAAGGAACATTATTAGCAAGTGAAATACCAGATTCACCTTTACTTTTTAGAACTGCTCTAACTTTTTGACTTGTATTTTTTGCATGCATTTCATTAAACCAATCTTGAATAGGCAAGAAGTCATTTAAACCTTTACTACTATCAATATTATCCATAATAGCAATATATCTAATATTAAGCCTAACAAAATCTTCTTCAAGAAG
>CAOSZT010000052.1 GCA_948528155.1 uncultured Clostridia bacterium
TATTATTTATGAAAGTTATTTATCCAGTATTATTTTATGAAGAAAAAGAAGGTGGATATTCTGTATTTGTTCCAGATTTAGAGAAATCATTAAATACTAGTGCTTCTACTTGTGGAAATACATTGGAGGAAGCAATGTGTATGGCAGAGGATTTAATAGCAGGATTAATATTAGATGAAATGGAAGAAGGAAATAAAATACCAAAAGCAAGTAAAATTGAAGAAGTAACTTATGATGAATTAGAGAATAATTTGGAAATTGATGATTGGGATTATGTTTCTAAGTTTAAAACGTATATAGTAGTAGATGTTAGTTCTTTTGCTGAAAAATGGGGAAAAGAGTTAATTAAAAAGACAGTTAATATACCTAAATGGGTTAATACTAAAGCAGAAGAATTAAAAATAAATTTTTCAAAAACTTTGGAAGAAGCATTATTACAAAAAATATATAAAGATTAAACATCAAATTTTATTTGGTGTTTTATTATGGAAAAAATAAGAAGAGAATAATAAAATGCTAATATTATTTCTTATTAGTTGTTAAATTATCCTCTTCTTTTAATTCTTCTATAGCGTGGCGAGTGGCTGCAACAACAAAGGCAGTAAATGTTGTTTCTTTACCTTTAATTACATTTTCTACTTCTTCTAATAAATCATTGGGAAATCTAATAGAACGTTGAGTTGTAGAAGGAATTATTGGAATTTTAAAACTATTCATAGTGACCTCCTTAATATCATAAAATAGTTATGTAATGTATTTGAATTACAGTTGAGATATATTTGAATTACATACAAAATATGGAATTTAATGTATTATAAACATACAAAAATAAAAAGTCTGTCGAAAGTTGTAAAATTAATAAAATATTTTAGAAATTATACAATAGTCGACATAGGCAGTAATATAAATTTAGGAGGGGAAAGTATGAAAAATAAAAAAATGATAGTAGGCATAATGGCATTAGTTTTGATTGTAATAATAGCAGTAATTATAGTAAAATCTTTTAATTATAAGAATAAAACAATTACAGCTTCTAATTTTGAAACAGTTATAAAAGGGGCTAAAAATTCAAATTTGAATGATGAAGAAAAGACACAATTTGCTATTGGAGTATTAAGATATACTTTTAATCGTAGTGATATATATGGTAAGAAAGTAAAAGATATTATTGAAGAAGGAAAAAATTCTAATACTATGAATATAGCAAATAATTCAACGGAAGATACTCAGAAAGGAAAATTAAAAACTATAAGTAATGATTTCGTAACAGAAATATGGAATGAAGTATTTTGTAATATAAGTTTTTATGTAGCAACTGGTACAAATTCTACTGGGGGAAAATTAGATATAGAGTACACAATAAACAAAGCTGATAATTTAATGAAACAAAGAGATGAATATAACGATTATATTAACTCTTTAGAAGGAGAAGAATATTCTCAAATAAAATATATCTGGGAAAAATTAATTGGTGAGATAGATAGAATGTATTCAAGAATAAAAGAAGAAACTCCAAGAGAAAAAGATAATACATATAAATTTGATACAGGGAATTTTTCTGAATATTCTAAGGACTTTAAAAATGAAATTGATAAACTGAAGTAATTTTACGAAAAACACTTACTTAGGTAGGTGTTTTTATTATACAAAAAAGAAGATGAAAAAATGGCAATAATAAAAGTACAAAATGTAATATAATTGAAATACATTTGTACGTCGATTGTATTGCATACAATATATGAAATTTGATGTATTATAAATATACAAGAATAAAAAGTTTGTAGAAGTTATAGAATTGACAGAAAAAAGGAGAAAAATTTATGGGTGATTTAATTATTAGTATAATAGTTATAGGTATATTATTATTGTTTATAATATTTTGCATTCATAAAATAGTTTTATCTTTAAGTTTGAAATCAAAGCAAAGAGAAGGCAAAAAGCAAAATAATGCAAAAGTATTTATTGTAGCAAAACATATGTCAGGATTACCATTAGCAGAACAATCATTATGTAATGTGTTATTATGCGAAGATAAAATAATAATTAAGAATGTAAAAAATGATAGTATATATAATTTGTCTATAGAGAAAATTTTAGATGTAAATATAAAAAGTGAGGAAGAAATTCAAACTAATTATACAAGTAGTATTGGTGGAGCAGTAGGAGGAGCTGTTTTGTTTGGTCCTCTAGGTGCAATGATAGGAGGAAGAAGGAAAAAGAAAGTAGATAAAATTTGTCATTCGTATCTAATATTTACATACAATAATGAAAAAGAAAATAAATATGATTATATAAGTTTTGATGTAACCAATAATTTTAAAGCACATAAATTTGTTGATTACTTTTCTAAAAACTGTAAAAAAAATACAATAACAGAATTGTAAATAAAAGCACTTACTTGAGTAGGTGTTTTTATTGTATTAAAAAGGAAGGTGATAAAATGGCAACGATAACGACAGCAATAAGAGTACAAGATGCAATGACACCAGCATTTCACTCAATGAATAATGCTTTAAATATTGTAATAAATAGTTTTGAAAATTTGCAAGATAGCACAAATAAAGCAATAGATACAGCAAGTATTCAAACAGCAAGACAAGAATTAGCAAATGCAAATGCAACAATAATACAAGTAGAAGAAAAATTAAAGAAAGCAAATAACGAAAGTAGTAAAATGCCACAGAATTTTGTTAATGCAAATAATTCAGCTAATAATTTAGTACAAACATTAATGGGACTTAGCATTATTCAACGTGGTATAAGTATGATAATAGGTCAAGTAAGTAGTGCAATTTCAAGAATAGATACATTAAACAATTATCCAAAAGTTATGGCAAACCTTGGGATAAGTGCAGAGCAAGCAGAAGCGTCAATGCAAATGTTAAATGATGGACTAAAAGGATTACCAACAAAGTTAAATGATGCAGTTGGTTCAGTTCAAAGGTTTACAAGTGCAAATGGGAATGTTGGAGCTAGTACAAAGATGTTTTTAGCATTAAATAATGCAATTCTTGCAGGTGGTGCTGAGATGGCAACACAACAATCAGCATTAGAACAATTATCTCAATCTTATGCAAAAGGAAAACCAGATATGACAGAATGGCGTTCAGCAATGGTAGCTATGCCAGCACAATTAGGACAAGTAGCAACAGCAATGAATTTTAAAAGTGCAGATGCATTAGGTGAGGCTTTGACAAATGGTAAAGTTAGTATGAATGAATTTATGAATACTTTAATTGAACTTAACGAAAAAGGAGCTAATGGATTTCCTAGTTTAGCAGAACAAGCTAAAAATGCAACAGGGGGGTTACAAACATCTATTGAAAATATGAAAACATCTATTACTAGAGGAGTTGCAAATATGATTACAAGTATAAATGAAGGTTTAGAAACAGCGGGTTTTGGAAGTATTCAAGACATTATTAATAATATTGGCTCTGGATTTGAAAATGTATTAAGTAATATAGGAAATTTTGTAGAAGGAATAATGGTATTTATAAATGAAATATCTACTTATCTATCTCCAATAATTAACTTTTTTCAATGGATTGGAAGTGTAATTGCTGATAATTGGTCTATAATAAGTCCAATATTAAATGCAATTATTTCAGTTCTTGCAATTTATGTAATGTATACAGCAATAGTAACAATTGCAACAAAGATATGGACGATAGCTCAAGGAATATTTAATTCAACAATGTGGGCATGCCCTATTGTTTGGATTATTCTTCTTATAATAGCTCTTATTGCCGCTATTTATGCAATAGTAGCAGCGATTAATAAAGCAACAGGCTCAACAATAAGTGCAACTGGAGTCATTGTAGGTGCTTTAATGACAGCAGCAGCTTTTATATGGAATTTATTTTTGGGATTATTGGACTTAGTTTTAGGAATAATAAATGTACTTGTTAATCGCTGGATAAAATTTGCAAACTTTTTTGCTAATTTATTCAATGACCCAATAGGGGCAATTGTTCATCTATTTGGAGATATGGCAGATAGTATTTTAGGAATATTAGAAAGTATTGCAAAAGCAATTGATAAAGTATTTGGTTCTAATTTAGCAGGAGCAGTACAAGGCTGGAGAAGTGGATTAGATGGAATGATTGAAAAGGTTGCTAATAAATATGGAAATGGAAGTTATGAAAAGGTTTTAGAAGAATTAAATTTAAGTTCTGAAAGTCTTGGATTTAAAAGATTGGATTATGGAGATGCTTGGAGTAGTGGTTATAATTGGGGACAAGGAATAGATAATAAAGTTTCTGATATATTTAATAAAGTAAAAAATCCTAAAGAAGCAAGTGATTATAATAATATATTAGGAAACTTAAATAATATATCAGATAACACAGGCAACACAGCAGGAAACACAGGCAAAATAAGCGACACACTAGACGCCACAGAAGAAGACCTACAATATTTAAGAGACATAGCAGAAAGAGAAACAATAAACAGATTCACAACAGCGGAAATAAAAGTAGACTTTACAAGTAACAACAACATAAACAGTGAAATGGATATAGATGGAATAGTAGACAGTTTAGGACAAAAACTAGAGGAAAGATTAGAAGTAGTAGCGGAAGGAGTGTACATATAATGTATTATTTTTACTTAGATAAACTATTATTACCAGTAGCACCCGAAAAACTAGAACTAAAAATAAAAAATCAAAACAAAACAATGAAATTAATAAATGAAGGAGAAATAAATCAAATAAAGACACCTCGGACTAACAGAGGTGTCTTTTGATATAGAAATACCAAGTTACAAAAGACCATACACAACATATAAAAATGGATTTCAATCAGTAAAATACTACTTAGAAGAAATAGAAAAACTAAAAACAGAACAAAAACCATTTCAATTCATAGTATCACGAAAAACACCAGACAATAAAGTACTATTTGATACAAATATGAAAGTAACATTAGAAGAATACACAATAAAAGAAGAATCAAAAGAAGGGTTTGACATTAAAGTATCAATAAAACTAAAGCAATACAGAGACTACTCGACAAAAACAATGCAAATAACAATAAAACAATATAAACCAGTAGCGGTTGAAACATCAATAGCAAGACCAACAAACACAGCACCAACAACAAGAACATACACAGTAGTAAAAGGAGACTGTTTATGGAACATAGCAAAAAAATACTATGGAGATGGTGCACAATACACAAAAATATATAATGCAAACAAAGACAAAATAAAAAAGCCTAGTCTAATATATCCACGGACAGGTTTTTATTATTCCTTAAATTTATAAATTGAGGTGAAAAAATGAATGATTATGAATTATTAATACAAAATGGAAGCACAGTATATTCTCCAATAGTAGAAGAAGGCATTGAATGGGAAACAGAAAGAAAAGGAAGTCCAGGAAAGCTAACATTTAAAATATTACAAGACAATTTATTAAATTTTACAGAAGGAAATGCGATAAGGTTTAAATACAAAGAAAATAATGTATTTTATGGATTTGCTTTTACCAAAAAAAGAGACAAAAATCCAATAATAACAATAACAGCTTATGACCAACTACGATACTTAAAAAACAAAGATACATACATATATAAAAACAAAACCGCTGATGAACTAACAAAAATGATAGCAAATGATTTTTTATTAAATATAGGCACATTAGAACAAACAGTTTATAAAATAGCCACACGTTCAGAAAGCAACAAAACATTATTTGACATAATACAAACAGCAATAGACACAACAACACAAAATACAAATGAAATGTTTGTACTATATGATGACTTTGGAAAAATATGTTTGAAAAACATAGAAAGAATGAAAATAGGATTAGTAATAGATGAAGAAACAGGGGAAAACTTTGACTATAGTTCATCAATAGATAATGATACATACAATCAAATAAAACTCACTTATGACAACAAAGAAACAGGAAAAAGAGAAGTATATATTGCAAAAGACACATCACATATAAATGAATGGGGAATTTTACAATACTATGACAAAATAGACGAAAAAGTCAATGGTAGAGCCAAAGTAGACGCACTATTAAAATTATATAATCAAAAAACAAGGCAATTACAAATAAAAAATGCAATAGGAGATATACGAGTAAGAGGAGGCTCACTAATAATAGTAAAAATGGATTTAGGAGATATAAAATTACAAAATTTTATGTTAGTAGAAAAAGTAAAACACACATTTAAAAACAATGAACATATAATGGATTTAACATTAAGACGGCAATAATTTTGTATCTTAATATATAGGAGGTATGTAATGTCAGATATAATTCAAACAATAAAAAAAGCAGCATTGGACGCAATAGAAAATTCCTCACCAACATCTATAATGTATGGAACTGTAACAAATGTAAAACCGTTAGAAATACAAGTAGAACAGAAGTTATTATTGACAAGTGAATTTTTAACACTTACTAAAAACGTTATAGATTATGAAGTAGAAGTAAGTATAAACTGGGACACAGAACAACAAAATCTTAATTCAAATCATACACACAATTGCAATGTAGTTTCAAATGAAGACATTTCAGTAACAATAGAAAATGAAAACGTAGAATTAGCACATAATCATACTATAACAGGAAAAAAGAAAATCACAATACATAATGGACTAAAACAAAATGACAAAGTCATACTTTTACAACAGCAAGGGGGACAAAAGTTTATAGTATTAGATAAAATATATTAAGAAGGTGATTAAAATAATACCACAAAATGATATAAAAGAAGATTTTACAATAGAAGAAAAATCCAATAAAACATACAAATTAAATATAGAAAAAAATACAATAGAAGGAAAGTGTGAAGGAATAGATGCAATAAAACAAACGATTTATTGTATTTTAAATACAGAAAGGTTTGAATATTTAATGTACAGCTGGGATTATGGAGTAGAAATAAAAAAATTAATAGGAGAGCAAAGTACTTATGTTATACCAGAATTAGAAAGAGTAATAAAAGAAGCATTAAAACAAGATGATAGAGTTGAAGATGTAATTGAATTTACATTTAAACAAACAAATAAAAATACAATAACAGCAACATTTAAAGTAATAACAACATTAGGTGATATTATGATAGAAAAGGAAGTGAGTGTTTAGTGGAAAATTTAGATGAATATTATAATTTTAATAATATTATGCAAAGAATGTTATCAAAAGTATCTGACAGTATAGATAAAAGAGAAGGTTCAATAATATATGATGCACTTGCACCTTGTGCAATAGAAATATCGCAAATGTATATAGTTTTAAAAGATAATATCGATTTATCTTTTGTAGACACAGCAGTAGATGAATATTTAGATAGACTAAGTAATCAAGTAGGAATAGAAAGAAAACCATCAACAAAATCAATTAGAAAAGCAAAGTTTTATGATGAAACAGAAAACTTAATGGATATAGGAATAGGTGAAAGATTTACAATAAATGATTTAAAATACAAGGTTATCAAAAGAATAGATTTAGGGATATATGAATGTGAATGCGAAACAGAAGGAACAAAAGGAAACACAGAGTCAGGTACATTAATACCAATAAATTATATAGAAGGCTTAGGAAAGGCTGTATTAACAGACATATTAATACCTGGAGAAGATGCTGAAAATGATGAAGAATTAAGAGAAAGATATTTTGAAACAATAAACGAAAAAGCATTTTCAGGAAATATAGCAGACTATAAAAAGAAAACAAAAGAAATATCAGGAGTAGGAGCAGTAAAAGTTACACCAGTTTGGCAAGGTGGTGGAACAGTAGAATTGACAATATTAGACAGTAATTTCAATAAAGCAAGTGAACAATTAATAGAAATAGTACAAATAGAAATATGTCCAAATAAAAGTCAAAATGGTATAGGACTAGCTCCAATAGGTCATTTAGTAACAGTTGATACAGTTGAAGAAGAAACAATTAATATATCTACAAACATTACTTTAGTAGAAAACAAAAAAATAGAAGAAATAGAAGAAAAAATAAAAAGTGAAATAAATAAATATTTTTTAGAACTAAAGAAAACTTGGGAAGATTCAAACAGTATAATAGTTAGAATATCACAAATAGAAACAAGAATATTAAATATAGATGAAGTATTAGATATATCAAACACAAAAATAAATAATATATCATCAAACATAGAAATATCTTCTCATAAAATACCTGTAATAGGCACAGTGGAGGTAGTGAATGAAAATAATTAATTATATGCCAATCTTTTTACAAAATGTTAGAGAATTTGAAATAATATCTAATTTAGAAGATGAAGAATTAGAAAAGTTAAAATTACAAATAGATAACATTTTAAAAGAGGTTATTGTAAATACATCAGAAGATTATGGATTAAGAAGATATGAGAAAATATATAATATAGATGTAGTAAATGATGATATTGATGTAAGAAGATTTAATATAATATCGAAAATTAATAATAAAGCACCATTTACTTATAAATGGCTTGATAACAAATTAAAACAATTAGTTGGAGAAAATAATTATAAAATTAATATAGAATATAACAATTACAAAGTTATAATTAGAATAGTTTATTTATTTGGAGATATAGTAAAAACATTGCAAAAAGATTTAAAAGAATTATTACCAGCAAATTTAATAATACAAATAAATTTATTTAGTAATTGTAACTTACACTTAGGAAGTATAATACACGAAAAACAACATATTAAATTGGAGGTGGTAAGATAATGGGATTTGAAAAAGTTTATATAACAAAAGCTGGATTAGAATTAGAGGCTAAATCAAGGACAGGTAAAGCAATAAAAATTCTAAGAGTAGATATTGGAGATGGAGAATTAACTGATAATAATATAACTGAAAAGAAATTATTAGTAAATAAAAAGTTAGAATGTAAAATAAATAGCCTACAAGAAATTGATAGTCAAACGATTATCAATTTTATTTTGCAACAAAGTGAAGTTGATGAAGGATTTTATTTCCGTGAATTTGGTGTAATAGCAGAAGAGCCAGATACACAAGAGGAAGTTTTGTATTTGTATGCAAATGCTGGTAATAAAGCAGAATTTATTGATGATAAGACTTCAACAGCTGTAAGTGATAGGATAATTGATATTGTTTTGAAAGCTGATAATACAGACAATATTTCTATTAGTATTGATAATACAGGAGTATATATTGAAAGAAAAGAATTTCAGCAAAGAGAGAATAATTTATTAAAACTAATCAATACAAAATCCAACAAAAAGAAAGTATACAACATAGAAATAGAAGCAAACTGGACAGAAGGAACAAAAACAATAGAGATAGAAGGAATACAGGCAACAGATGAAGTAAATATATATCCAATATGGTCTGAAACAAAGGAAACAAGGCAACAAGAAAAAGAAGAATATAACAAAATAAGTATGATAAAGTCAGGAGAAAACACAATAGAAATAATATGTGATGAAGAAGTGCCAGAAATAGCATTAAATGCAAGAATAGAGGTGGTGTATTAATGCAAGGAAATGTTTTACGGACAGAGTGGTGGAAGTTTAAGTGGTGGACTAAATGTATATGCACAGTTAGCAGAGCCGAGTAAGAAGGATGGGGTTTGGATAAAAACAGAGGAGACAGTTGTTGATGAAAATACTATACTTCCAGAAATATCAAAATATAAATATGATAAGGTGGAATTAATGGAAAATAGTGATATTGTTGGAAAAGGTATATATACAAAATTAGCAAATATACCATATCCACTTAATTCAGGTAGTGCAGTAGCAATAGGTACAAATGTATATTTATTAGGTAATTCTTCAGGTACAGATTATTCTAATTATGTTTCAAATAATTACAAATATGACACTACAACAAATAAATACACAAAATTAGCAGATATACCATATCCATTTAATGATGGTTGTGCTACAGTAGTAGAAAAGTATATATATTTGTTTGGTGGAGGTAGTACTACTTATTATAGAAATGCATATAAATATGATACTCTAACAAATACTTACACAAAATTAGCAAATACACCCTACCCAATATTTGATAGTTCAGCAATATCAATTGGAAATAATATATATTTGTTTGGTGGAGGTAGTACTACTTATTATAGAAGTGCATATAAATATGACACTCTAACAAACACTTACACAAAATTAGCAGATATACCTTATGATTTTGATAATGGTAGTGCAGTAGCAATAGGTACAAATGTATATTTATTAGGTAGTAATTTTAATAATAATAATAGTGCAAATGCATATAAATACAACACATTAACAAACGAATACACAAAATTAGCAGATATACCAAATAAATATTTTTATGGAACTGCAATAACAATAGATAATGATATATATTTGTTGAATATTGGTGAAAGAGATGGTCTTACCAGAAATAATTACAAATACAACACCTTGACAAACGAATACACAAAATTAGCAGACATACCATACCCATTTAATAATGTAGCAGTACCAATAAAAAAAAGTATATATTTATTTGGTGGCAGTATTTATTCAAACAATACTAGTTATCAAAAAAATGCTTACAAATTTGAAGTTAAATTTCCAAAAAATATAGAAATAGTTATAGAAATTAAATCAATATATAATACAAAAATAACAAAAATATTACAAATAGAATTTTCAAAAGTGTTTATATATAATAATAAATTATTAGACTACCCAGTCTACTATGGAAATGGACAAGAATGGATAAACACAAAAACATTAAAGGCAGAAAGGTCAATAATAACAGAAGAAGGAGAAGAAATAAAAACAGAAGATAATAAAATAATAGAAAAAGAAGGAGAGGTATAAAATGGCAAATACAAAAGTAAGTGAAATGATAGAGGCAACAGAAATAAAAAACGCAGATTTATTAATGATAGTGCAAGAAGGAACAAATAAAAAAGTAAAAGCAGAAAAAATAAAAGGAAAAATACTATATGAAAATGCAGAAGGAACAACAGAAAACATAACAATAAATGAAGCAATAGAAAACTACAAATACTTTGAAATAGAAAGTTATGTATTATGGATAAATGACAAAGTATATACAAACACAGGAAAAATCCCAATAGAAGGAAGAAACAGAATACATTTAAACAGTCAATTTATAGGAACAGGAAATATACTACAAACATACTGTAAAAGAATAAAAATAAATGGAACAACAGTAACAAAAGAAAGTGATAGATATTATAGTGAAACAGAAACATCACAAGAAGGAAACTTCACAAAAATAACAAAAATAGTAGGATATAAATAAAAGGAGGAAAGAAAGATGAAAGAATATAAAGGATACAAATACTCAAAAGAAGGAGAAACATACACAGTATATAACAAAGAAGGAAAGGATTGGATAGTAGGATTTAAAACAGAGGAAGAAGCAAAAGAACAAATAGACGATTTAGTAAGACAAGAAGAAAATGCACAAAAAGAAAAAACAAAAATGGAACAAATGGAAGAAGAAATAACAAACTTACAATTAGCAATGCTAGAAATGATAGAAGGAGGAAAATAAAATGGTAGGATTTTATAGAGATATAATAAAAAAAGGATTAAGAACAATAGAAGAAGTACCAGAAAAGTACAGAAAAGAAGTACAAGCAATGTTAGAGGAGGAATAAGAAAATGGAAGAAATAATACAAAACATACACTTCACAAATGTGTGGTGGGCAATATTTGCACCAATGATATTAATAGTAATAGACATATTAACAGGAATAGTAATAGCGTGGAAAAATGAAAATTTTAAAAGTGGAGTAATGAGAGCAGGCTTGTCAAAGAAATTTGGCGAGCTTGTTTATATTTTAGTAGGAATATTAACAAAATTTGCACTAGGAACGGAATTAATATTGTATTTTACAGTAGGATATATATGTTTAATGGAAATATCAAGTTTAGCAGAGAATTGCGATAAATTAGGGGTTAGAATACCAGAAAAAGTAAAAGAAAAACTAAACAACAATAAGGAGGACAAGTAAATGGAAGATAATATAATAATAGAAGAAGTAGAATTTTCAGAAGAAAAATATCAAAAGAACATGGAAGAAAATACATTTACAGAAGAATATGAAGGAGGGGAAATAGATGGAGATAACTAAGGTAAAAATGCCACAAAATAAATATAGTATAAAATGTCCATATGAAATGACACCAGAAGGAATAACAATACACAACACAGCAAATGATGCGTCAGCAATGTCAGAAATAAGTTATATGATAGGAAACAACAACAAAACATCATTTCATATAGCAATAGACAATGAAAGAATAGTTCAAGGTATAGAATTTAATAGAAATGCTTGGCACGCAGGAGATGGAAAAGGCAAAGGAAATATGAAAACAATAGGAATAGAGATATGTTACTCAAAAACAGGAGGGGAAAGATTTAATCAAGCAGAAAAATTAACAGCAGAATATGTTGCATACTTATTAAAACAATATGGATGGGGAATAGACAAAGTATATAAACACCAAGATTGGAACAACAAAAATTGTCCACATAGAACGTTAGACTTAGGCTGGCAGAGATTTATAAATATGGTACAAGAATACTTAAAAGGAACAACAGAAATAAATAATAATGTAAAAAATGATGGGAGTGATATTGAAATGAAAACATATCAAAATGGAAGTACAAGTGAAAATGTATATTCAGATACAGCGTGTACAGCAAAAATAGGAAGTTTAAATCCAAGAGAAAGTTGTGATTGTTTCGGAGTATTTAATAACAGAGCAATGGTAAGATATAAGGTAGATGGAAGTAATAACTACAAGATAGGATTTTGTAAATGGACAGGTGGAGTTAGATAGTATTAAAGTCAGATTAGATTCAGATTGAAGTGAACCCAAATTATTAGACAAAAACGTTTAATAAGGAGGGTTCAATTTATGTCTAAATATTCAAATGAATTTAAATTAGTAATCCTACAAATTACATTATTCGACAAAAAACGACTTCGTAAAATAATATACCTATTTCATAAAAGAAAATGGTTTTTTTGTAAAGAAAATTAACACTTTGGTAAAAGATATAGTACAATAGAAAACATCAAAAGGGCTCAATTGAAATATTTAATAGGAGTGTTTATAATATGTTTGTCGAAAAATATGAGATAAAAATTTTAGAAGATAATGAAATATTAAAATTAAGGAAAAAAGAGAGTAAAAAACTATTTACAAATGAGGAGAGGAATATTATAATAAACAAAGATTATAACCCCTTGAAAGTGAATTATAAAATTTACAAAAGAGGGAGTGGATTGTTTATGAAAGTAACAAATGATGTAATATTAAGTGAAAACAAAAAAGAATTAAA
>CAOSZT010000053.1 GCA_948528155.1 uncultured Clostridia bacterium
TAAAAAGTAGAGATAAGACTAGAACAAAATCATTAAATTTACTATTACGAGGACTGTTATATTGTAAAGAATGTGGTAAAACATTAGGAGCTGGTACATCTCACTATAAAAATGGTAACTATACTCAAATTTACTTGCATTGTCGCACTTATCAATCTTTACCAAAACTAAAGCTTTGTACTCCCCATTGTATGAATTATACAAAATTAGAAAATGCAGTTATTGAAGAAGTCCAAAATATATGTAGAAAATATTTAGATAAAAAGAAATGCAAACAAATTATTGATGATAACAATAACAATGTTCAAAATGAAATTGAACTTAATAAAGAAAAAATCAATTTAATAAAAGCTATTGAAGTTTTAGATTTTCAAATTGAGAAATTATATGAAGATAAGCTAAAAGGTCTTATCAATGACAATGATTTTTCAAGAATGTATGAGAAGAAAGTTAATGAAAGAGATTCCAAAACTAAAAAACTTGAAGAATTAAATACAGTTAAGTTTGAAAGAAATGTTATAGATTATGAAAAAATTATACAAGATTTCTTAAAAAAAGAAAACATTACAGCCTATATGCTAAATAGCTTAATTGAAAAAATTGAAATTGACCAAAATAAACAAGTAACTATTTATTATAAATTCGCAGATTTAAATACTTTGTCATAAAAAGATGTAAACTCTTCTTGTAAATGTACTGCCACAAAATCCACATCTAATTCTATTACTCATTGGGTATTTTCTTCCTACATTTCCAACTTTCCTACTTGCTGACCTGCCTCCGTTTCTTTCTTTCATTATTTGTTGTACTTTTTCAAATGTTTCTTCGTCTATTATTGCCTCGTGATGATTAGAAATATAATACTTATCTTCCTCTCCCATATTAGATAATCTTTTATGACTAATTGGGTCTATTGTAAATGTTTTTCCTTGTAGTACATCTCCTTTGTATTTTTCATTTTTTAGTATTTTTCTTACTGTTGTTTCGCACCATACAGCTTTTCCCTTTGGTGTTTTTATTCCCAGTTTAGTTAATTGTTTTGATATACTTTCTGCTCCAAATCCCTCTAAATATTTTTCATAAATTAGTCTAACAATTTCTGCCTCTTGTTCATTTATAGTTAAAGTGTTATCTTCTGGATTATAAGTATAACCTAAACAACCACCAAATCCAATTAGTTCTCCTCGTTCCTTTTTCATTTTTAGTCCTAATTTTACGTGTGTAGATGTATTTTCGCTTTCTTGTTGTGCTACTGAACTTAATATTGTTAATAGTAATTCTCCTGACATTTCTAATGTATTTATTCCTTCTTCTTCAAAAAATACAGCTACATTATGCTCTTTTAACATTCTTACATATTTTAGTGTGTCTACTGTATTTCTTGCAAATCTTGATATTGACTTTGTCATTATCATATCAAATTTATCATCTAAAGCGTCCTGTATCATTTTCATAAAGTCATTTCTTTTATAGTCTAATGTACCAGAAATTGCCTCATCTGCATAAATTTCTATATACCTCCATTCTGGATTAGATGTTATTTTTTCTTTGTAATATGCTTTTTGCGATTCATAACTGTTTTTTTGGTCTTCATCATCTGTACTTACTCTACAATATGCTGTTACTCTTAATCCTGTTGTAACCTTTAAACCAGTTGTACGATTTATTCGTCCATCGACTTTTTTTATTAAAGTTACATTCATTCATACCTCCTTTTCCAATTTTTAACCACTAACACATTATATTTTTATCTTCTTATTTTCAAATGTGTGAATTTTTATTTATTTTAGCTTTTGTTGATTTATATACTATTTCATCTATTTTATTATTATTTTTTAAATGATTTAATGCTCTTAATTGTAGTGTATATTGGAGTAATTTTTTATCTACTTTTTCACTGTTATTTGTTAAAACTTTCTCAATCAATGTTACCATCTCCTTTAAGTGATTGATAAAAACACTACCATTCAATTTTCTTTGGTAGTTATTGGTATATTTTCTCTTTATACCTTTTCCAATAATTCATTAGACAGATGTTTTGCTTACATCTCATAGGATTTTCACCTACCTGTTTACAGGCTTGTACTCATTGCGTGGGACGCTTTTAACGCTCGTTCTATGACTATACAAAAGTTTCTTTCCTCTTACACTTATCTTCGCCTTATTAGTTGCAAGCTAATATTTAAGTAATAGATTTTATTACTAGCTCAAGTAATCAAAGGACTGTATCTAATGAATTGCTATTCAATTTTCAATGTTCTTTAATTTTTCGAGATTTTCCCTCTCATATATAACAGCGTTTGAAAAGTTAAAAAGGTTATGTTTTTTTTCAAAAAAATTTTATTTTTTGTATATGTGATTTTAAATCTCCTACTTATAACAGCGATTGAAAAATCAAAAACTTGACCTTTTTTTGAAAAAATTTTATTTTTTTTTGAAGTTTTTATATATGAGATTTTCTCTCTTATCTATAACAGCGATTGAGAAATGAAAAATGGGACATTTTTAAAAAAATTTTTAATGAAAATTTAGATTTAAAATATAATTAGACACAAAAAAGAGATACTAACTTGTTTTTAATATCTCTTTTTGTTATATTTCATTTTTTATATAATATTTATGATAATCCTCTCTATAACTTGTAAGTTGTGTTACTCTTTGTCTTTTTTGCTATTCCTATATAATATACTAAATGTTAATGTAAATAACATTGGTATAACTGAATAACCAGCATTATCTAATTTATGAGTGATTACCAAGTATCCACCAATCAAAGTTAAAATTGCAAATACAAGACTTAAAATCAAAAATATTTTTACTTTTAATTTTTCTTTATTCATAACTTTTACATCTCCTTTATATATTTAGTTAATAGTTGTTATCACAAATACATTATCCGTTTTAAAATTTTCTTCTGTTATATCTTCGTTGTATAAAACCCAATATAAGTAATTATTATTTTTATATTCTGATATATAATTAAATTCTTTCAGTTCAATTATTCTATCAGTTTCTGCTGAAAATTTATCTCTTGTATTATCAGTAACTATATATAATTTATCTGATTTCTCGTAATATAAAATATCTGTTAAGATTAAATCTCCTTCAACAGTATTTTGTGCTACTCTAATAAATGCAGTTTTTTTATTCTTATAACTTTCCATAAATTCACTATATAGATTATCGTTATGAACCATTGCACCTATAACAAAGCAATTATCTTTTTGAGCATCAAATGAAGTATATTCCTTTGATAGTGTCCTAATATCTCTATCTTTTGTTAATTCGGTATTATAAAAATCTTCTATATTACTTATATTATCTTTTTGTTCTTTATTATTTTGGCTATCTATTGGCAATTCATATTTCATAAACCAATTTCCCATTTTTACCCCGATATTACTCTCATAAGGTTCATTTGGAGATACTCCCACATAGCGAATAACTTTATAACCTAATCCCCAATAAGTTACTTTGCTTCCGTCATTATTAACTACCTTTATGCAATACTTTGGCTCGTGTCCTGTTGCTACTCTACCACTATCTACATAGTTCGTTATAATTCCTGCAACTATAAGTATAATCAAAAATATTCCTACTCCAATACATATTTTCTTTTTCATAAGATTCCTCCTTAAACTTATCATAACGATACATTACTATAAATCTTTCAAACTACAAACTTGTAAGTTGTCGCTCAGGTTGTTATTAAAAATTTTTCTTAATCTCCATATATTTCAAATGATATTCTATATTTATTAACAGGTCTTACTATTAAAGTACAATTATTAGTAATTGGTTCCCTTTTGTAATGCATTTGATTAAAGACTTTAAATAAAGTAAATATTGCATATTGTTTATAAATTTCTTTATCTGTTTTCTCTATCATTAGTATAACAAAAAATTTATCTATAGAAAACTGAAAATTTGGTATTTCATTTAATTTGTTTAGAATATACTCCATCAATTGTTTGTCTATTTCTTTTATATTTTTTGATGTACATATATTTTTAACATTATCTCTAAATGTTAATTTTAATTCTAACTTACTACTATAATACTTTTCACCTTGATGTATAACTAGGTATGATATTTTTTCATTAAAAATTTCTGCTTTATTCAAGCAATCTGTAAATTTTCTCATTGCTACTTTTGTTGAAAAGCCTGTTTTAACTTTAAAATCTTTTTTCATCATTTCTCCTTTTCTATTTTTACTGAAAAAGAAGATAGCAAGTAAATGCAATCTTCTTTGGAACTTTTCTGTAATATGTAATGTCTTATTTACCTAAACAACGCATATTTCTTATCTGACATCCAGAATACTGAGCATTTACCAATACTTTAGCATCATGATCATTGTTTGCTTTAACGGTAACATTGAATTGTTTTCCATTTAAAACTATTGTTGCTTCATAAGTGTACATTATTCATTCCTCCTTTTTTACATTTATAATACTATATAAATCTTATCTCGTCAAATATAATATCATGACTTAATATTTTTTATAATAGACATACTAGCTTCTAACGCATCAAAATATTTTTCATCTATTTCTAATTTTCCATCTATTTCTTCATCATAATCAATATATTGATCATCTTCTTTTTTATAGGTTCTTTTGATTTCATATACAATATTTTGATATTCCATTAGAAAATACAGAACATCAGTATCTGAAACTTTTGGATCATCTACCATTCCCAAAAATCTTGTTGCACCATCATCTAGTTCTGCCTTTTTAAAAGCCTTTTCACCATTTTCTACTGTTCTACTCTCACTCTTTAATTTTTTTGCCATTTGTTTAAAATCTACATTTGTATATTTGGTAATAAAAATATGATTTCCATTAGATACATTTAATTCTAATACATTATCTTTTATATTATGGCTAATATATAAGTTTTTTGCTAATTCAATATAGCACAATTTTTCATCTCCAATTTTTATTTTTTTTATAATTTTTTCTTCTTTTGGAGTTTCTCCTTTTTGCGTTTTTCCTGTATCTAAGTCAACTATATCTACTGCTGGTAGTTGCTCTTTTATATAAAAATGCCCTTCTGAATATTTCCAGCTTAATTTTTCAATATTAGGATCCTTAAAACAAATGTCAATATATTTTACTTCTCTAGTTTTGCCTTGTGATTCTTGATATTTTCTCTCTTCATTTTGATTATGCATTTGTGTATTAATTAAATTTGCTTGATATTCTAGTAACTTTCTTTGATACTCATGTTCTACATTTTTTTGCATCCATTCATTATCCCAATGTAAATTTACTGAAGCACTACTAGGTGCAGTTGGCTTATTTTGATATTTAGGGTTATATGTTGGTGCATTTTCTTCTGTTGTATATATTTCAATATGACTAATTTCATTATTCATAATAGTTTCATCTTCAAACATTTCGTATGTATCATCATCAAAGAAGTATATATTTCCATCATTTATTATAACACGAGCTTTTTTGTCATCTACATCATATCCTAATAAATATCCATAACCAAAATATTTACTATTTTTCACTAAATTACTAGCAACTGAAATTAGATAATTTATTGTTTCCATTATTCTATTTTTTTCATTTTCAGAAAATTTTTCTTGTTCTAAATCAATTTTTAATTTTTCTAATTTAGTTATTTTTTCATTAAGTAAAGCATTTTCGTTATTCTCTAAATATTTTCGTTTTAACACATGTCTATCACTAAAAGTAAACATTTGCCCTGTCATTCGATCTTGATTATGAATATCGTTATGTATTAACAATTCCTGAAATCCAGATTTTATTATTATTTTAGCATATTTAGGAATTTTCATACCATATATTATAGATATAGGCATTCCTATAATAAAAATTATAATCGTAATTGTTGGCAATGTATAAATAAATGCTATAGAAAGTATACCTGTTAATAATATTAATAGTAAGCATTTTGGAAGTTGTTTTAATCTTAACTTTCCTAACATTTCCATATTTTCAGTTTTTCCTATTTGTCCATTTTTACTCATATATTTTGTCCCCTTTATTATACTTATTTTTATTTATCATTTTTCTCATTATACTATTAAGTATACAATTATATCTCTTTTCTTTTCATCTTTTTATTGTTCCATTTTCTTTTTCTCCATCAAATACTTATATTGCTATCAAGCATTTCTAAGGCAATTTTATAATCTTCTATTTTTTCTTTTATCTTATAATTATCTGTTTCTTTATTTAATCTTTCTTCTAATTCTTGTAACTTCTCTAATACCTTTTTTTTACTATTTAATATTGTTTTATCTATATCAGCTATCGTTTCAAAATATACTTTATAAAATGCTTCTGAATAATGTACTTTGTACCAAGCCATTCTAAAATCATTTATTACGTAAGATGTAGCATGTGCTTTTGGAAACATATACATGATTTTTTTACAAGATTCTATATACCAATCAGATACATTATTTTTTCTCATTAAATCTTCTTGTTCCTTATTTAGTCCTTTTCCTCTACGTACTTTTTCCATAATTTCAAATGCTATTTTAGATTCAATTCCTACTTGTATTAAATCATTCATTATATCATCTCTAAAAGCAATTATTTCTTTTAATGTTGCTATTCCACTTTTTATTAAATCTTCTGCATTATTTTTCCATACATTCGTACCATGTGCTAATCCAGATATTTTTATTAAGTCATTAAATGTAGTAGGTTTAGTTTCTAAAATTATATTTCTAACAAATTTTGTGCCAAATTCAGGAATTGCTAGTGTGTTTGCTGTACATATCATTTCCATTGTATCTTTATCTTCTAAATCTATCGTTATTGGTTCAATCCCCGTTAATATCTTTAATTTATGTAATATAGTTGGAGTATCATGTGCTAATATATCTAAATTTAGTAAATTTTTATCTATTGAATGATAATCAAAATGTGTTGTTATAATATCAGAGTTTTGGTCATCTGATAAATATTGTATTGGGCAAAATTCATATATTTCTCTATTTTTTGTAACTACTATAACTCTTCCTGGATGTTGCCCTGTTGTTCTTTTAATTCCTACAAGCCCTTCTGTAAGTCTTTGTATTTCTTCTTTACTAGGTTTTATATCTTTATCTTCGTAATATTGTTTTACATATTCATAAGCTGTTTTTTCTGCTATTGTTCCAATTGTTCCAGCCTTAACTACTACACTTCCTTCTAATATTTCCTTTACGGTTTCTTGTGCTTTAGCTTGATATTCTCTTGCAAAATTCAAATCAATGTCTGGTTCTTTTTCTCCATTAAAACCTGCAAATGTTTCAAATGGTATATTATATTTAATAGGGTCTACTTCTGTTATTCCAATACAATATGCTACAAGTGATGAAGCAACTGAACCTCTATTTCCTACAATATATCCATCTGAATTTGATTTTTGTACTAATTTTTGAGCTATCATATATAGTGTAGAAAAATTATTTTCTGTTATTGAGTTTAATTCTATATTTAATCTTTCTTCTACTTCTATTGGTAAGGGATTTCCATATATATTATATGCACCTTTATAAGCTAGTTCTTTAATTTCCAGTTCACTATTTTCAATATATGGATAACATTTCTCATTTGATATTGGTTTAATCTTTTCACATATGTTTGCTATTTTATTGGTATTAGTTACTACTACCTCATATGCCTTGTCTTTCCCTAAATATTCAAATTCCTTTAGCATTTCTTCTGTTGTTCTAAAATATAATAGTGGTTGTTCATCTGCATCTTCATAACCTATTTCTGCTTGTAATATTTTTCTATATATTGCATCTTCTTTATTTATAAAGTGAACATCTGATGTTGCAACAACTAATTTATTTAACTTTGTTCCTAATTCCTCTATTTTAATATTTATATCTTGTAATGCTTTTTCATCTTTTACCTTGCCATTTCTAATTAAATCATAATTATTGCCTATTGGTTGTATTTCTAAATAATCATATTCTTTCGCAATTTGTTCAAGTTCTTCATCTACTTTATTTTCGATCATAGCTTGATATAGTTCTCCCTTATTGCAAGCACTTCCTATAATTAATCCTTCACTGTTTTCTTCTAAAACTTTTTTTAAAATTATAGGTTTTTTATCTAAATAATCTAAATTTGAAATAGAAACTATTTTATATAGATTTTTAAGTCCTGTTTTATTTTTTACTAAAATACTTATATGATATGTTTTTCCCATTATATCATTACTAGGTGCATAATATCCTTCCATTCCATACAATATCTTAAATTCATTATCTCCAATTTTTTCTAAATATTTTTGTGTTTCTGGAAATGCTTGTACTGCTCCGATGATCAGTTATTGCTAATGCTGTCATTTTATATTCTTTTGCTTTTTCTATATAACCTTTGCATTTTGTAACTCCATCCATTTTGCTCATATTTGTATGTAAATGTAATTCAATTCTTTCCATTTTTATTCCTCCTTATTATTTCTCATAAATCTGTAGAGTATCTTCATCAAATAAATTAAATATAATTTTAACATCATTATTACTGCAAAATTCAGTTAATAATTCTATTACCATTTGTGCTACATCTTGATGTTCATAACCATGAAAACCTGTTGCTAAAGATGGGACTATTACACTTGTGTATTTCTCTCTTAATATTGTGTCAAATAAATTCTGGTAACTTTCTTTTAGTTTTTCTAATGGTTGTTGTTCTTCATAGTATCTAGGACAATATATATGTATAATATCTTTGCATAGTGAAAATCCTGTTGTTATTCTAATCTCATTTACTTCCATATCCTTATTCCACTTACTATGACAATATGTTTCTAATTTATCTATTCCAACTTTATCATATATTGCACCACATACGCCACCGCCATAGTCCATATATTTATTTGCTGTATTCACAATAGCCTCAACATTATATTTATTTGAATTTTCTATTATATCTCCACTTACTAATATCAAATTTTTCATTTTTCCTTCTTTCCCTCACTTTGTTTCTTTGCCTTTTTTTCTCCTTTCATATTTTCTTTTTTATTGCACCATTTTCTTTTAAAGCCTCCCATAATTCATCATCATCAAATTCGTTATCAGGCTCAAAGTGCTTTATTAAAACTTCTAAATTTTTTCTTATAAAATCACATATCTCTTTGTAATCTTCTTTTGGCAATTTATTTTCTCCTATAATAACTCTTGGATTTTCTTCTAAAGTAACACTAAACGTATCTTCATACTTAATTTCAGTATTTGCAATTCTAATTCTAGGTAAATCATTATGCACACGAACCCCACTTGAAAACCTATTCTTTTCTGGATATATGCTAGCTTTTAAGCCTGTCTCTTTTGGTGTAAGCGTTGCCGAATACCATCCCCAATTATCACAATCATCTAAAGTTGCCTTCTCGAAAGTTTTTATATTTAATGGTTCCTTTCCAATTTTGATGTCATTCCAATAACCCCATCTTGGTATTTCTAAATCTCCTTTTACAATTCTACTTAATAAATCATATTCAGAGTCTTTTTCTATAACTCCTGTATATTTTTCTATGTCTTTTTCCCAATATTCATATGTAAATAAGTCTTTATTTCCCCATTCATTATTCTTCATCTCATAAAATGATATTAGAGCATATGTGTTCTCAAAATATTTCTCTCCTTTAAATTTTCTTGGTAGCCATCTTACGACATATATTCTATCCAAATTGTCGTCTATGTAGCCTTTTCCACATTCTAATTCATGTTTTAACTTTACTATATCCCCAATTTTAAATTTTTCACTTGCTCCTTCTTCTAAATCTTCTGGATATAGTGTAATCATTTTTTTCGCATCTGAAAGTGCATTTTTATATCTATATGTATAATTAATTCTAATAATATTGCCTTTATAATCCAATTCATATTCCTTATGTGTAGGCTCTAATTTATTATACTCTTTTCTATGCAAACTATCATAATCTATATCAAAATTTTCTGCATATTCTAAATCATTTATTTGTGTTATTGTAAATGAATAATCTAGTTTTTCTTTTTCTATCATTTCATCCAGTGTCATGTTTTCATCTTTTTCTACTTGTTTTTTTCTTTCTTCTAAATTGTTTATGCCTTGTTCTTTTGCTTTTTCAAAACTACTATATACATTGCAATATGAGTTTGCATCAAGAAGTTTAGAATCATAGTCATACATATCAACTTGTAACAAATATAATTTCATTTTATTCTTCTTTCCTTTCTTTACTTTCTGTATGTATTGTAAAAACTTCTTTTGGTTCTACTATTTCCTTTACTTTCTCAATTAATTCTTCACTTGCATGTCCTGATGTATGTATGTCTTTTTCAATTAATGTAATTCCTAGTTCCTGTGCTTTTTGTATAAATGCTTTTATATTTTCTTTTTCCTTATATCCTCCCCACATTGAATAGATTAAACAGCTATTTGTGAGTATGTTTCCTTTAAATTCAAACATTTCTAAATCGCTTGACATACTTGTCCTAAAATTCATTACAAATGGTTTATATAAAATAGAACTTTTATTTTTATCACTAAAATCATGTAAATATTTTTCTTTAAATTCTTCATCTTTATTTCTAAAGTATCTTGGTATATATACCATTACATTATCAAATGTTACTGGATTTGGTATATTTTTTTTATCTTCTTTTTGTATTAAGCTTGTTAAGTGTGCCATGTATATATCTTGTATTAATATATGTTTCGTTTTTGCACTAGCTTTTAGCATTGTTGTTATCCTATCTATATTAGATGCTGACATTAATACAAATACTTGGTCATATTGCTTGCATATATCTGTAAATTCATTTACCAAGCTTTCTTCTTTTTTAAGAATGTGTGTATTATTACCAATATTTGTTCCTTCTGTAATTAAGTAATCTACGTGTCCTATTTCTTTAATTGTAGAAATTAATTTATCTCCTGTATACCCATTATCTCTAAAATCTCCTGTATAAAGTGCTTTTTCTTCGCCATCTGTTACAACAAACATTGCTGAATTGTATGCTGAATGGTCTACTCTGTAAGATTTTATTTTTAAGTCTTTTATTGGTATATCTTCTCCAAATTTAAAAGGCTTTGCATTTATTCTTGGTTTACTGCTAAAATCACATATAATATCATATAATTTTTTTGTTGTTTCTTCTATGTATATTGGTATTCCATCTAGTATCTTGTTTATTTCTCCTATATGGTCTAAATGATAATGTGATATAAATACTGCACTATATTGTGGCTTTCCCTTTGTTAGCCCCTCAATATCTATTTGTTTTGTATCATCTAGGTTAGTTCCATAATCAAATATTATTTTTGCATTACTACTACTTATCTCTGTTATGCAACCTCCAATTTTATTTCCACCATAAGTTTTAATCTTTAACATATTATCTCCTCCAAATTTATTTACATTTCTTTTATATGAATCATAATTTTATCATCAGTAATTCCTATTCTTTGGTATCCATTAACAAATTGAGTATAAGTCCATACAGGGTTGTACTCTTTCTTTTCTTCCCCCTTATACGTTACGATTTTATATATATAGTCATTATTAATAAATTCTGCTAAAGTATTATATTTTGCTGTACCATCTTTATTTAGCAATATAAATCCTACCCACTCTGTTGCAATTCCTTCAAATTTTTTTGCCTTCTCTTCTTTCCATATTTTTTCTGCTAATATTCTATTAATAACAATATATATATTATATTCATCTTCTGGGTTATATTTTTTCTCAATAAATTGTTCTACCTTTTGAACTTGAAATCTCTCTATAACACTATTTGGGAATGTTATTACAACATCTTCAAAATGTATTTCTATTTTTTCATAGTCTTTAATATCCATATAATTTTACCTTTCTATTTTTATCTAATTATACTATTGAATATTCTTGTTTAAATATTTTCATAAATTCTTTAAAGCTCATTTCTTTATTTAGATATTTTGCTAATATTGATATAGTATTTAATACATAACTTTTATTAATATTTTTAAACTTAAAATTTTGTATGTCTTTTACAAATATATCATAAACTAAATCTTTTTCTTGGTTATAAACTACTATTTCTTGCCTATCTATTCTTATATTAACATTAAAAAATATCATTTCTTCTTTTGACATATTTATTGGCTTATTAGTTTTCAAAAGTTGAATATTTTTATTTACTAATTCTATAAAGTATTGTACTTCTTCTTCAAAATCGTCCATTTTAAACCTCATTTTTAATAATTTGTTTCTCTACTTTTTCATATTCTTT
Source organism: uncultured Clostridia bacterium (assembly GCA_948528155.1). Classification (GTDB taxonomy): domain Bacteria; phylum Bacillota; class Clostridia; order TANB77; family CAG-508; genus CAG-269. The sequence continues at coordinate 12,242 of CAOSZT010000053.1, forward strand.
GGGATATTTTACTCCATACCAACCTATTTTATAAATAAGCAATGCCTGGTCTATAAAATGTGCTATTGAAAATACACAATCTTTTTGGTAATAAAGCACTTCTAAAAATACTACTAAATCTTCAAATGTGTATAATTGTGCTGTTTGTAATACATCGACAAACTTTATTATGTCTACACCTATAAATAATTCGTGTTTTATTAGAAACTCTCCTATACTTGTAATGTCATCTTCTATCTTAATTTGATTTTGTGAAAAGCTGGTTACTTTTTCTAATTCTTCTAATATACTAAGTAAACTTCTTGTCTGTATTTCAATATTTCCTATTTGCTTTCCTTCTTTTGTTTGTATCAAATTTTTTTTAATTATACCTTGCTTTTGTTCTTTTATAATTATTTCATCTTCATTTTTCAAAATATTTGAACATTCCTTGCAAATCTCATCATAATGTTCAGAAGCTACACATAATTTTATATCTGTTACATTTTCAAACATAATATTAAATCCTTCATATTGTTTTGGTAATGGATTAATTTTTGTTATTCCTAATATATATGCAATATATGAGCTACCGATATTTCCTCTATACCCTACTAAATATCCTTTTTCATTGGCTTTTTTTACTAATTCTTTTGCCAAAAGATATACTATATCTGCATCATGTTCCATAATCCAGTTTAATTCTAGCTCCATTCTTTCTTGTATTTCTTTTGGTAACGGATTTCCATATAGCTCGTGTGCTTTATTAATTGTTATTTCTTTTAATTTTGTTTTCATATTCTTTCCTCCTATTCATTATTTCGTTTTTTATTACAATACTATTATAACATATTAATTTTTAAAATGTTATCAGAAAACGAAAACTAGGAAATGTGTTGTGACTGTAAGATTTCGCTGCACAAAAAAAATAAAAACGTAAAGAAATTCTCTACATTTTTATCATTCTAATTATCATTTACTTTTTTAATTTATCAATCTTATTCTTTAACTCATTAATACTGTTAGCAT
>CAOSZT010000054.1 GCA_948528155.1 uncultured Clostridia bacterium
AAGATAGAAAAAGATATGGTCACACTACAACCATATCTTTTAAAAATTAAATAAAACTTATTAAATATTTAAGATCAGAAACACTTGCATTAACTTCATAGGTTCCGTTGAACCGTAAATAGGCAAAGTAAATGTTAGTCTTACACTAAAAAAATTGACATTGATTTTGCTTATTAGTTATGCAATTTTTTTCTAAACTATATTTAAATTTTACACTAAAATAAGCACTTTTTCAAGATATAACCTCTAAAAAATGCTTATTTTCTTTATATTAATCTTCCATTTTATTTTAGTTTTACAAACTATATTTTACTTTTACAATTCACCTTTTATTTTTAATCAAGTTTTCATACCACTCTAAGTCGTTAATTTCAGTATCTTTATAAGCTACATCAAAGGTTTTATACAATGTTGAATATTGGATTTTTATCGTTATTAGTCTGATTATATCTTGAATAGAAAGAGAGATAATTTTCAAGTCAGTTTTTACAGAAGTTTTACCTCTAAATTGATAATTCTTTCTTGATCTAAAGTCACTTAACACCTCTTCTTGCAAAAGGTTAGCTACAAAAATAGCATATGTATTATCATTTTCATTTTCTTGAATTTCTCTCATCAAATGTCTTGATACAGGTTCCATTTCATTTTTTCTTTGAGATGTCGATTCTGTAAGAGTGGCTTCCAATAAGACTTTATGTTCTGGATAATCATTTGTTTTATTATATTCATATACTATGTCAGCAGTTCCACCACTGCGTGAGTTTTTGGTAATAAATTAGCATCTAAACTTAGCTTCATATATTCTAATATATTGCCATTTCTGTTACTAAATCTATACCACGTTATTCCTAAAATATATTCAAATATTGTTGGTATATCAGAGTTCCAATCAATATAATCATTAATTGCAGTTCTATCATTATTTTCAATATCTTTAAATAACTCAACAAGTTGATTTTCACTAAATTTAGTATCTATTAGTTCATTGAATCTTCTTAATTTTTCATCTTCAATAAATGTTTTAATATTATCTTTACTTACCACTTTATTTGGATAATCTGTTTGAATTTGAATGATTACATCATCAACATTTATATCAAGGCAATTATATATTTTATTAAATTCTATATTATTTGATATAAAATCAGCATATTCTTCTTTATTTAACATTTCTGTATTTACTAGTTCTTTAGAAATGTTTAAAAAGAAATATTTAGGAAATACATCTAGTTCTATTTTATCATTATCAAAAATAACTATATCTGATAATGAAATGTATCTTTTATTTAAATCCGCATAATCTTCTAATGTTGCTTTCCATTTAGCTGTATGCATTACTTTAAAAAACTCTAGTGCATATTCTTTCTTATTTTTACAATTAAATAAAGGTATTTCTTTAGTTTCTTCTATATATTCTTCTATTAATATTTTTGTAGAATATTTAAAATAATTTTTCCAATATTTTGCGACTTTTGAATTCTTATTTGACTGTTCTTTTATAAATGTTAGGATTGTATCTAAAGCTCTTTCGTCAAAATCTCTTTGAGAAATATCATATAATTCATTATAGAAATTATACATTGGCTTTACATATTTAGTGCCTTTTCTACTCATATCAATAACCATAAAATCTTCAATATTATTTATTCCATTTTCTTTGATAAACTCAATAGCATTTTTGTAATTAAACATATTTTCCATTTTGTTTTGAATAATCTCTTCTATCGTTCTCTGATTATTTCTAAACATTTTTATATTTGCTAACATTAGTTTTATATATTCCATATTAGTAGCTAACGGCAAAATATAAGTAAATTCTTCTTTTGATAAATACTGAAATTCTGCTAAAAAATATAATAATACAGCAAATGGCTTTACACTTATTCCATTATCAGTTATTTGAAGTTTTAATAATTGTTTTAAATATAGATAACTATCTTTATTGATATTAAATATATTCTCATCTTTAAAGTCTTGTTTTTCTATAATATCAATAATTTTATTGCCTATTTCAGTAATATGTCTATTATCATCTATCACACCAATTTGTACAAGTCCAGAAGTTTTTTGCCTAGCATCTTTAGGTTTATTATTAGCTTCTCCAGTAATAAATTCTTTTTCTAACATTTTATTATAATATTCTTCTTAAATTTTATTATTACCTTTCCACTTTACATTAGAATTTTCATTCCACAATTCTTCCAATATTTGTAATTGTCTTTCTATTTTAAAATTCAAATCTTTAACTCTAAAACTTGTAGTTCCTAGACTCCAACAATAACTTTGAAATTTAATATCTTCTACCATCAGTAGCTTCTCCTTTAATTTAGTACTTAATATTTCGTATTATATCAAAGAAATAGTTTATTTTCAATATTTCTAGCTTTATTTACAAGTGTCAAATATTTGCAAATTATATGTTTCTAACCTCAAATTCTAGCTTTTGTTTAATTATCTTCATTTCAGACCACATCCTTTCCATATAGATTTAGGATGATTTTTTGCAAAAGAAAAAATCATCCAGTTTATCTTTGATTGATTACTGCTCTTTATCTGTCCATAAAAGTTCGAACAGATTCGTTATTGGCTGGGGTAGTAGGATTCGAACCTACGGAATCGATGGGTCAGAGCCATCTGCCTTACCGCTTGGCTATACCCCAATTTATCTCTATCTTAACACTAATTACATTTTTTGTCTACATTTTTATAATATTTTTTATTAATTACTAGACCCCTATAGGAAATAATATAAAAATATTATCTATTCTGATACTGAGCCTTCTACTGATTAAAATCCAATAAAATGTACATAATTTATAATGTATAAAAATATTTCCATTATCTTTTTTGTTAAAATGAGAAAAATAGTTAATCAGGAGGTTTCAGTGAAATTTAAAAGAATTAAAGATTTAAGAGAAGATAATGATAAACGTCAAATAGATATAGCCAAAGTTTTAGACATTTCTCAACAATATTATTCAGAATATGAAAGTGGCAAAAGAACAATACCTATAAATCATTTAATAACATTAGCCAAATACTATAACACTACTATTGACTATATTGTAGGAATATCAGATGAAGAAAAAAATATAAATAAAGATAAAAATAGAAAATAAAAACAAGTTAATTGATAGGTAAATCATAACTTGTTTTTATTTTTTATAATTCCATTTGACTTGCTAAAAATGTTGCAGCAGATTGAGCAACTTTTTTCTCAACCTCATTCATTTTTGTATCAGTATCTTTTGACATTAATATAACAGTACCAATTGTATCACCATTTGAAATTATAGGATAAACTATTTGAGAATTATACTTTTTTTCATTTTTATCATTTTTAGTAATAGGCATTGCCATATCACTATTTTCTTTACTAGTATAAACCTCTTTATCCTCCATAAGTTTTTCAAGTTCTGTACTTACATCTTGCTCTAAAAACTCCTTTTTTGATCCACCTGATACTGCAATTATTGTATCTTTATCTGTTATACAAGCTATATGTCCTGTTGTTTTTGCAAGAGTTTCAGCATATCCAGTTGCAAATTCTGATAATTCTCCTATTGGAGAATATTTTTTTAATATTACTTGACCTTCTCTGTCAGTAAATATTTCTAGTGGATCACCTTCTTTTATTCTTAATGTTTTTCTTATTTCCTTTGGAATTACTACTCTTCCTAAGTCATCTATTCTTCTTACTACTCCAGTTGCCTTCATTTTTATCCTCCTTTAATTTCAAGTCTAATCTTATTATCTCAAAAGAGGAAAATTTTATACATTTATTTTATATTATTTTTACAATTTCTTAATATGTTTGAAAAATTTTCTGTAATTTGATAACATATTATTTTATGACTTAGCCATAATTAAATAATTTCTTTTTTATTTGCATAAATTTTATCCATAAAATCATCTGAATAATATGTATCTAAAAACACATCAAAACTACTACTAGGCAAAATATTTTTTCTTCTTTCAGTCTGTCTATTAGCTGCCATACAAGACAAACTTATATCAAAAATCATAAAAATAGAAACTATTATAGTAACTATTTTCCTTTTACTTTTATAAAGGTTTTCTCTTAATTTAACTATCATAGGACATACAAAAATTGAATACAAAATACCAGCAATTCCCCAATAAGTACAATGTAGTAAACTAGTTCTACCATTAATATTAAACATTAAATTAGAATAATCCCAAGATATAGTTCCAAAAACTTTTTCTTGAATAAAAGAGCAAATATATTCCATTAGTCCACCTAAAATCATTGTTATAAAAAATATTTTTGTTTTACTTTTTATATTAATTTTGCTTAAAACAAAATAATATAATAAAATTCCCATACCATATACTGGTGTAAATGGTCCATAAATTAAACCTTGCCTTGACTCAAAATATCCTTTTTGAAATAATACTACTATCATTTCAAATATATATCCCAAAATACTTCCTAAAATAAATAACCAAAATATAATTACTAACTCTTGTATTAATTTTTCTTTTTTCATATCATACTCCATTTATTTTTATATTATACTATATTATTTATTATATCATCAAAAAGTGACAAATAAATGACAATTAGTAATTATTATTATAATTGTCTACATAACACTCAAAATAAGTATTATCAAAATAATGATTAAATACCTTACCTCTTATTTCATCATCATAAAGAACTTTATTTACACAATAATTGCCAAAACTAAAAATGGCTGTAAAAAATAAAACTATTACCATAAATACAATACTTAATAAATCTACTTTTATTTTAATATTTGACTTACTATTTAAGTATAAAATCTCAACTCCTAAACCAATTAATACTATTGGCCAAACCATTAATAAATATCTAAAAAAGTCAAATTTGGTAAAAGTCATAATTAAAACAGAAATTCCAATAATAATAAGCATAGCACCAAATGTATATGTTCCAACTCTTTTTTCTTTTTTTTCTTCCATAGAACGCTCCTCTTTTTTATATTTTATATTTTTTTATTAATTTTTATTTGATATCATTTTTATACCAATTCCAATAGTTATAGCAGATACTATTACAGAAGGGAAATACATTCTAACAACTCTAATAAAATTTATTAAAAATCTTATTTCTGTTTCTTTTACAATTCCATATAATACATTATTTAAAAGCAAATATATACCTACTAAAAGGATTCCAACTCCTAACAACCTATTTCCTTTAACTCTATTTAAGTCAACACATTTAAGAATATAATCATCTTTTATTTCCTCTTCTGTCCCAATTAAATTTCTAATATTAAATGTATCAAAAAAACTATATGCAAATACTATCCAAGCTGGTACCATAAATATTACTGTTTCAATCATCACTCCTAGTGCAAATAATATACCAAAAATACACATTAGTGATAGTCCCCTTTTCATATAATTTTGATACATTTGCCCTGCTCCTGGTATCCAACTAAAACAAAATGTTAAAAATAAATTTTTTTTCATTACTTTTCCTCCTTATCAATTTCTATTGGTGTTGTAAACCATTTACAAAAATCACTTAATTTTTCTGTTATTGTAATATTTGTTTTAGGCTTATTTGCCTTATATTGTGATAACTCATCATTTTTTATAAAGTCTGTTCTACATATTGCAAGAGAAAATATTAAGCAAGCTACAATTTTACAAATATCTATATAAAGAACTTTTTTCTTTTTGTTTATTTTTGATTTTATTTTTTCTTTTAAATCTACTGGTGTTTCAATTTGTTTTTTTTCTATTTTTTTTATATAATTTTCAAAAATAATATCTTCTTTTAATAATTTATCAATTTGATTTATTTTATCTATATTATTATTCATAAAGTCCGCTCCTTTCTTAATATTTCTTTTAATATCTTTTTTCCTCTTGTTAACTGAACTTTTATAGTTCCTTTAGTAGTGTTTTGATTTTTTGCAATCTCTTCTAAAGATTGTTCTTGTATGTAATATTGTATTAATATTTTATTATAAGGATTTTTTAGTTCTAGTATCTTGTTTTTTATAAAATCTTTTGTATTTTGATTAATTAAATCTTCAACAAAATCTTTTTGTGAATTAAATTCTTCAAAATTTGATAAATCTTCTAAAACTGCATTTTCTTTTCTTTTGTTTGACTTCAAGTAATCCCTACATTTATTTAGAACAATTTTACACAATACGTTTTTTATTTCTTTTTCTTGTAATTTTTTATATTGTTTATAATGTGCATATAAACTTAAATACGCTTCTTGTACTAAGTCTTGTGAATCTTCTGGGGAAGATGTTATATCTATAGCAATTTTATATGCTAAATTTGTATATTTATTTACTATTTCTTCAAATTTCATCTTTCCCCCTTTCTAAGTGATTATATTTTATATAACGATTATATTTTAAAACAGTTAACAAAAAAGAGCAAATTTTTAATTTACTCTCCTAATTTTTATTTTATTCCTCTTCTTTTTTAGGTAAAAAACTAATCTTATACTTATCTAAAATAATTCCTAAACTATTTGAAAATTCTTTAAGCATAACAATTTTAATAGATTGATCTTTTCCTTTAATATAATCATCAATAACCTGTTTTAAAAGTTTAATATTTTTCATTTCTGGTTCAATCTGTTTTGGATATTTTTCAGCTCTTTTTAACAATTTTTCTTTTATTAAAACAATATCTTCATTACTAGCACAAGAAATTCTTTGGAATAATTGATAAACATCATAATACTTAAAAATTGGAACTTTCATACACTGTCTATCAAATAATTCATAAAAATCTTCCATTTTCATAGGAATACATTTAAAAATAACTTCTGCTTTTTCTTTGTACATTTTATCTAATAATTGATTATTTAACATATGAAAATGTTTTAATATTTCACTCATATCTTCTTCAAACTGTTCAATAGCAATTTTAGAAAGCTCTTCTTCAACATTTGGGCAATATTGTGATTTTAAAGATGATATATTCATACCATTAAAAAATATTGTTTTTAATGTTTTTATGTCATAATCAATAAGTTCTTTTCTTGAAAAATAACTAAAATAAGCATATATTTTAACAGTATCTATAAGTTCTATATTTCCTTGTTTAATCTCTTCTAAGACCTCTTTTATTACTTGATCAAATTCATCATCAGATATTTTCCAATATTCCTCTGTTAATAATCTTTTATATCCAGGTAAATTCTCTGTATCTACTGTATTTCTTATAGTTTCCATATTATCTTTAAAAATTTTCATATCAAATATTCTAGTTCTTACATAATATTCAATAAACTTAAAAAATCTATATTCTGCTTTAAAATTATAATAATAATTATTATCAAATTCTCTTATATAAAATTGTCTATTATCCATTAAAATTCTTGAAGATACTAATAATGACCTATATTCTTCATTATCTTTAATATTAATAAATTTGTCTTTTGTAATTTTACCTGCTTTTATTTCAAATGAAATTGCTATTGTAAAGATTAACATTGTTTGCATTACTCTATTATTTGTATTTGGGTAATTTTTTTCTACCATTTCATATATTTTTTGAAAGTCATTTAAAGCATGTTTTAATATTCTTAAATTTCTTGTTCCACTTCTTTCAAATGTTAAAATAATTAATCTTGTATTTTCTCTCAAAAATCTTATTAAGTCAGGATTATTTTCATATCTCATTAAAATACCATTAATAATATAATCAAATTTAGGAGCATAATCAAAAGTTTCACCAATTAATTTTTCCTTAATTCTTTCATAATCATTAGCTTTATCAAAGACATGTTCTATTTTACTTTGAATTTTTTCTACCATTGGCTTATCTGTTGTATTAAGTTCTCCCTGTTTATCTAAAAGATAAGTAGCTATAAAAGTTTTCATTTCTAAATTAGAACTTTTTAATTTTGTAGATAATTCTTTTTCATTACATATTATAATTGTTTTTATGTGGTCATGTTCAACAAAATTATTTATATAACCTAAAATATCAATAACATCAACATTTGCTCTTTCTAAATCATCAAAACATAAAACTTTGTCATCAGTAGAAAAGAAATCAGAATAGTCAAGCTTATCCCCATTTTGAGTAACACCAAAAAAATTCGCCATATCTAAACCTGTTTTTGCATATTCTGGAATAGTTTTTTGTTCATTATCATCCATAAACTTTCTTAAGTTCTTATCCATTAATTGGGTTGTTTCAATAAAAATTTTTTTACTAATTTCCTCTAAATTTGAAATACCATACAAAGACATATAAATTGTAGTATATCTTTTACCATTTAATTGCATAGATTCAATCTTTTTTCTTATCTTATTATTCCAAAAGTGGGTTTTTCCAACACCCCACTCACCATTTATCATTACTGCATAATCAGTATAATCTGACCTTACATAATCTAAAATACTCTCAACTAAATCTTCCATTTTTACCTCCAGGTCTATCAGGGATTTTTTAGTCTTTTGCTAATACTAAAATTCCTATTTTTTTAGGATTCCCCTGCATCAATATTTTACTACATTCATTTACTGTACTTCCTGTTGTATATATATCATCAACTAAAAGAATTTTTTTATTTTCTATTAGTTGCTTGTTTTTAAGTTCATATACACCCTTTATATTTTCTTGTCTGTCTTCTTTTTTTAATTTACTTTGTTCTATAATATTTTTTGTTTTTATTATACAATTATTCAATAATTCCAAATTTGTTTGTTTACAAATTTCCCTAGAAATCAATAAACTTTGGTTATATCCTCTAGTTTTTAATCTTTTTTTACTTATTGGAACTGGTACAATTTTATCATATTTTTTTATATTTTCAAATATTTTTTCATCTTTTAACAAAAAATTTACAAAGGTTAAATATATGTATGATTTTTCGTTAAATTTATAATCTAAAATTAATTTTCTTATTTTCCCTTCATATTTGAATGCATATATTAATTCGTTGAAATATTTGTCTTGTATTTCGTTTCCTTGATTTATGATGTTTATTTCTTGTTGTTTTTTTAGTTCTATTTTGCATTTGGGACATAGTGAGTTTTGATCTAGTTTTCCACATATTCCGCATATTGGTGGATAAATTGGGACAGTCTTAATTTGTTTCACAATTTTGTCGATTATTGTCATTTTTCTCTCCTAACTTAATTTTCTATATAATTTTGATCTACTAATCTTTAAAACTTTCGCTATTTCTTGCTTTTTAAATTCATACTCATTTGATATTAAATATGAAATAAATTGCTTAATAAATATACCATTTTCTTGCATTTGAAATAATGTTATATTTCTTTTATCCAAAAATTCATTTAATATTTCATCTAAATTAATTTTTTCTTTTTCTAAATTTAATGGGGTATAGCTAATAGAATTCATTATTTTTAAATTTTCTTTTTCTTGATTAAAAACAATTTTAAATAATTCCGAATTAATAATTTCATTTTCATTTAAATATTTTCTAGCTGATGAAAATTCATAATCTTCCTCTTTTTTTGAAATTCCAGCTTTTACTGGATTCATGTGTATATATTTTATACATTTTAATAAATATTCTTGACTATAAATTGGTTTTGAATTAAATCTATTTCTAAAAACATATCCAACTCTATCTTTAATTTTATTATAATATATAGCATATTCTGTGTTAATTTCTTTCATACATAAACTTATATTATGTATATTTTCTGAATAAGTAATTAAATGTGCATGATTATCCATAATACAATATGCTACAATTAAAACATTATATTTTTCACTGTATTTATTTATTAATTTTATGTATTTATTTTTTTCTATTTTATTTTGGAAAATATTTTCCCTATTTATACCTTGAACCATATTATGAATAAATGCACTTCCTATTAATTTTCTTGACTTTCTTGGCAATAATACATCCTCCTAAAAATTATTATAAAATGTATTATATACTATTTTTTATGTAAATTCAATTTATTTTCATCGCAAAATTCGACCTTTTATTACAAAATAATAAGACAGATTAGGACTGTCCCAACTGTCTCATTTTAAATTCTAACCCTGTGTTTCTTTTTTTACTATCTACATTATTAATCATATAATCAATAATTCTATCACTACCAATAACAATCAATAATTTCTTTGCCCTAGTTAATCCTGTATATAATAAATTTCTTGTAAGTAACATAGGTGCTGCTTGTGGAACAAGCATAATTACAACATCAAATTCACTACCGTTGTGCTTTATGGATTGTTATACTATAACTATGCTCAATTTGTTCTAAATCAGTATACTCATACCAAGCTATTTTATCATCATCAAATTTTATTTTTACAACTTTTTGCTTTTCATCTATTTCAATTATAGTACCAATTTCACCATTAAATACACCTGTTCCAATTTCTGTTTTTTCACCTGGTTTCAAAAATTGTGAAGGCAAAGCTGTTTTCTCTCTTTCCCAAGTAATATCATAATTATTCTTGATTTGCATAATTCTATCTCCAATTCTATAAACTACACCTCCACTTATCTTTTCTGGTAATTCTTCTAAATTAGGATTTAATACTGCTTGTAATGCTTTATTTAATTCTTTTGTTCCTAATGGTCCTTTTTTTGTTGGAGTTAGAACTTGAATATTTTTAAAAAAGTCATAATTACCGAATTTTTCTAATCTTCCAGTTGATAAACTTATTACTTCTTGTACAATTTTTTCAGTTACATTTTGTTTTATAAAGAAAAAGTCTTCTTTTGTATCTTCTTCTAAATCTTCTTCTCCATTTTTAATAAATCCTAAACCATTATTCACTCTATGTGCATTTAAGATAATTTTACTTTTTGCAGCTTGTCTAAATATTTTATCTAATTTTACAGTACTTATAATTTCTGAATTTATTAAGTCTTTAAGTACACTTCCTGGACCTACTGATGGTAATTGGTCTATGTCTCCTACTAATACTAATTTTGTTCCTTGATATACACAATTTAGTAAATAATTCATTAAAAACATATCTACCATTGAAAGTTCGTCAACTACTATAATATCTGCATCTATTGGCTCTCCATGATAATCACTATGTTTTGAATATATACCTTCATCATCTAGTTTTCCTATACATAATAATCTGTGTAAAGTTGATGCTTCTTTTCCTGTTGCTTCTGTCATTTTTTTTGCCGCTCTTCCAGTTGGTGCTGTTAAAACTACTTTTTTATTTCTTTCTTCATATAATTCTATTATTGTTTTTATAATTGTTGTTTTTCCAGTTCCTGGACCTCCTGTTATTATTGTTACATTATTTTCGTTTATTGCTTTTATTGCTTCTCTTTGTTTTTCAGATAATTCTATATTTGACTTTTTTTCAATGTTTTTTAATGCTTCATTTATATTTTTAATTTCTTTCATATTTGGTGATTTTTCTAGTATATTTAACCTCATAGCAATTTCTTGCTCTACTTTATAAAAGTTCTCTAAATATATCCACTCTGAATTTTCTCTTTTTTCTATAATAATTTCTTCTTTTGCCTTTAAATTAATTAAATTGTCTTCTATATTTTCTGTTGTAACATCTAATAATGAAATTACATATTGAATTAAATTTTCTTTTATTACACAAGAGTGTCCATTATTTGTTGATTTTATTAATCCATATTTTATTCCACTTTCAACTCTTTTTTGATTATCGTAATTAATTCCAATTTTTAAAGCCATTTGGTCTATTTGTTTGAAATCAATACCTCTGGCTATATCTATTAATAAATATGGATTTGATTCTATTTCTTCTATTGCATTGATTCCTAATAAATCATATACCTTTTTTGCATTTTCTGCACCTATTCCAAATCTTTCTAAAAATCCTACAATTTGCCATACTTCCCAATTTTCTATAAAACTTTCTGCCATTTCTTTTGCTTTGCTTTCTGTTATTCCTTTTATTTCTGATAATCTTTTAGGCTCAAATTTGAATATATTTATTGTGTCTTCTCCAAATTTTTTTATTATTTTTTTTGCTGTTGTTGCTCCTATTCCTTTTATGTTTCCATTTGCCAGATATCTTTCTAATGCTCCTAATGTTTCTGGAATTAGTTTTTCAAAAGTTTCTACTTTGAATTGTGTTCCATATTCTTTATGTTCTACATATCTTCCTATGACTTTTAATGTATCTCCACTTTTTACAAATGGCAAATATCCTACTATTGTTGTTTCCTCTTCTTCTGTTTCAAATATTGCTATTGTGTAACTATTTACTTCATTTTGATATATAATGTCTGTTACTTCTCCTTTTAGTTCCAATGTTTTTTCTCCTTTTTATGTTTTGCTTTTTTTCTTTAAATCTGTTTTTAGTATTACTTTTTTATATATTTTTCATAAATAATATTTTCTATTTCTTTTTTGGTTTTGGTATTGGTGTTATCTTTTCTAGTTCAATAATAACAGATTTACAAAATTCTCTATTATCAATATCTAATATATAATGCTCTTTTGCTCCTTTATATGGAAAACCTGTTTCTGCGTTTTTCATTATGTCTTTTATACAATCTAATTTTTTGACAAATGGTATATTGTTACAGACTATAATAATTGGTTTATTATTAACATATACCATAAATTCTCCAAACATTTTTTTATATCTTATTTCTCCTACATCATTTATTTGTTCACAAACATATTCTATATATTCAGTTGTTGTAGCCATTTTATCGCTCCTTTTCTTACCTATTAATTGTACATTTCTTCTTATACTTATTCAAATTATTACTTTTGATATGTACTATATGATTATATAATAAAAGGTATATAATTTCAACTGTTTGTCTTTTACAAAATTCTTTTTATGTTACTAATAGTTATAGTTCAGGTTATAATTTATATCCGCAAAAGAGCTATAATATGTTTTTTTATAAATATTTACTTTTTAAGTAATCTCTTAATTAGTTAAAATATATTAACTATTTTTCTAAAAA
>CAOSZT010000055.1 GCA_948528155.1 uncultured Clostridia bacterium
CAAGGAGTGTCCCTTTTTCCCGCCATTTAGGGATTTTTAGCAACGTCCCCTTTGTCTTAGCAACGTCCCTCTTTCCCTTTTTTTCTATTAGCCTTGACAAACAATAAATAAAATAGTATAATGTTAGCCAGAGTAAACAAAGGAGATAAAAAATGATAACAAAATCCTCAGAAGAATATCTAAAAACAATGTATATACTAAAAAAGCAAAATGGAAACATACGAGTAACAGACATAGCAAATAAAATGAACTGTACAAAACCAAGTGTAAACAAAGCAATATACAATCTAAAAGACAAAGGAATGTTAAACTATGAATCCTATGGAACAATAGAATTAACAGAAGAAGGAGAAAACTTAGCAAAAAAGATACTAGAAGCGTATGACATTGTATACTTATTTTTAAAAGACGTACTCAACATAGAAGAAAATCAAGCAGAAAAAGAAGCTGAAAAAATAAAAATGTCAATAACAGATGAAACAATAAACAAACTAGCAAAATATGTACATCAAGTTTTAGGACTAAGTGATTTAAATTGTAATTATGATATAAACAAAGAAAAATGTAGAAACTGTGCAAGAAGGGTATCTAAGAAACAAATTTTGTAACATTAAAATATGGAACAGTTCTAATGGACTTTTTGTTGCTCTTGGATATAGAAAGGGAAAATTATGAATGATAATTTACTAGAAATAAAAGATTTATATGTAAAAGCAGAAGATAAAGAAATATTAAATGGAATAAATTTAGAAATAAAAAAAGGAGAAATTCACGTAATAATGGGACCAAATGGATCAGGAAAAACAACAACAGCAAATGCAATATTAAACAATCCAGAATATACAAAAACAAATGGAAATATTGTATTTGATAATGAAGAAATAACAAATCTAAAAACAGATGAAATCGCAAGAAAAGGAATATTTATGTCCTTTCAACTTCCAGAAGAAATACCAGGAGTTTCAGTTACAAATTTCTTAAAATATGCAAAAAATAAAATTACAGGCAAACCTGTAAAAATATTTGAATTTAAAGATGAACTTAAAAAATATATGGAAGAGCTAAAGATGAATTCTAAAAGTATGGAAAGAAGTTTAAATGTTGGATTTTCAGGTGGAGAAAAAAAGAAAAATGAAATTCTTCAAATGCTTGTTTTAAATCCAAAACTTGCTATTTTAGATGAAACAGATTCAGGACTTGATGTTGATGCTATTAAGACTGTATCTAAAGGTATTGAGATGTTTAAAAATGAAAATAATGCAGTTCTTATTATTACTCATAATACTAAAATTTTACATAGTTTGAAAGTTGATTATGTACACATTTTGGTTAATGGGAAGATTGTTACAACTGGAAGTCAGGAATTGGCTAGAGAGATTGAGGAAAATGGGTATGCAAAATATAAATAAAATTCGTTGCCACAATAACCATGGCAACGAAAAGAAAGGTTGTGTTTTACTACCTTTCTTTCAATTTTTGATAATTTAATTATAAAACAACTAACATAGAAAAGCAAGTAGTGAAAGGAATTTCAAAATGAAAACAAATATAAATGAAATAAACAGAAACATCTATGACATAAAAAATAAAGACAATTATGACTACAAAATAAAAAAAGGACTAACTCCAGAAATAATAAAAGAAATTTCAAAACAAAAAAACGACCCAGACTGGATGAAAGAATTTAGACTAAAAGCACTAGATGTTTATAACAAACTAGAATTACCAACTTGGGGGCCAGATCTAACAGAGTTAAATATGCAAGAAATAGCAACATATGTAAGACCAAAAACACAATTAAGCAACAACTGGGAAGAAGTGCCAGAAGACATAAAAAGCACATTTGACAAATTAGGAATACCAGAGGCAGAAAAAAAATCGTTAGCTGGAGTAGGAGCTCAATATGATTCAGAAGTTGTATATCATAGTATGAAAGAAGATCTTATAAAACAAGGTGTAATATATACAGATATGGAAACAGCAGTAAGAAAATATCCTGAATTAGTAAAAGAACATTTTATGAAATGTGTACCAGTAAATGATCACAAATTTGTTGCATTACATGGAGCAGTATGGTCAGGAGGATCATTTGTATATGTACCAAAAAATGTCAAAGTAGATATACCACTTCAATCATACTTTAGGTTAAACTCACCAGAGTCAGGGCAATTTGAACATACACTAATAATTGTAGATAAAGGAGCAAGTTTACATTTTATAGAAGGTTGTTCAGCACCAAAGTATAATAAAATAAATTTACATGCAGGATGTGTTGAATTATATGTAAAAGAAAGTGGTTATTTAAGATACTCAACAATAGAAAACTGGTCAAAAAATATGTTAAATCTAAATACAAAAAAAGCAATAGTAGAAAAAAATGCAAAAATGGAATGGGTATCTGGATCATTTGGATCTAAAATTTCAATGTTATATCCAATGAGTATATTAAATGGAGAAGGTGCAAAAACAGAATTTACAGGAATTTCGTTTGCAGGAGCAGGTCAAAACTTAGATAATGGATTTAAAGTAGTGCATAATAGTCAAAACACATCAAGTGTAATAAATGCAAAATCAATATCAAAAAATGGTGGTAAATGTACATATAGGTCATTAGTTAGAATAAATGAAAATGCAAAAAACTCTAAATCTTCAGTTTCATGTGAATCTCTTATGTTAGATGATATTTCAATATCAGACACAATTCCAGCAAATGATATTAGGACAGATGAGGTGGAATTCTCACATGAAGCTAAAATTGGGAAAATAAGTGATAAAGCAATTTTTTATTTAATGAGTAGAGGACTTTCAGAAGAAGATGCAAAAGCTATGATTGTTAGAGGTTTTGCATATCCAATTTCAAAAGAATTACCAGTGGAATATGCTGTTGAAATGAATAATTTGATTAATTTAGAGTTAGAGTGAGACAAGTGGGACAGTGCAAATTTGTCTCATTAAAATATAGAAAAATGTCGAAATAATATTTATATATAAAAATATCGACGAATTATGACAAATAAATGAGACAAATTTGCACTGTCCCACTTGTCTCAGAAAGGATTAAAAATGAAAAATCTAAAATTAAATGAAACACCAATAAGAACTTCCAGAAATTTTAATATAAACAACATTAAAATAGAAAACCTAAATATTCCACAAAAAAAAGAACATTTTAAAAATATAACAATAACAGGAGAAAATCCAAAAGTAGAAAATGATACAAGTGAAATAAAATTACAATATGGACTAGGAGAGATACTTACAAATCAAGTAAAAACACAAGCAAATCAAAAACTAAAACTAACAATAGAAAACAAGCAAAATAAAGAAACTCAAATAGAATTTCAATTTGATAATGAAAATAAAACATTAATAGAAGATATAGAAATAATTGCAGAAGAAAACACAAAATCAACAATAATAATAAAATATGTAAGTGATGAGGAAAATCAAGCATATCATAATGGAATTTTAAGAGTAAATGCAAAAAAAGGCTCAAAAGTAAACTTGATAATTGTTAATTTAATGAATATAAAATCAAATAATTTTATAGCTATTCAAAATACATTTGAAGAAAATTCAAAAATAAAATATACAATTATAGATTTTGGAGGAAAAAATAGTATTACAAATTATTACTCAAATTTACTAGGAGAAAAAGCTGAAAATTCTATTAATACAATTTATTTAGGAAAAGAAAATCAATTATTTGACTTAAATTATATAGGAGAACTAAGAGGAGAAAAAACAAATATAAACATAGAAGTTCAAGGAGCTTTAAATGGAGATAGCAAGAAACATTTTAAAGGTACAATAGATTTTAAAAAGGGTTGCAAAAAAGCGACAGGAAACGAAAATGAGGCTTGTATGTTATTGTCAAATACTGCAAAATCTAAGGCTTTGCCAATGCTACTATGTTCTGAAGAAGATGTTGAGGGAAATCATAGTACTTCTGCTGGAAAGATTGGAGAAAAAGAGTTATTTTACATTATGAGTAGAGGTTTTGAACTAAAAGAGGCTATGAAGTTGATGGTTAGAGCTAGGTTTAATAAAATTTTGGGAAATGTTGATAATGAGGATTTGAGGGAATTGATTTTAGATGAAATTGATAGTAGACTGGATTAAATAAAAAATAAAGGACATATGGTGAAATGCCCAACGCAAATCACAAATAAATAAAACAATTAATGCGATAAAAAAAATTGTACTCATAAGTAATCCTCTCTTTCAATTTTGATAATTTAATTATACCACAATTAACATAAAAAATCAAACAACGAAATGGAGAAAGGAAGAAGGAAAAAATATGGATATAGAAGAAATAAGAAAAGATTTTCCAATTTTACAAAACAAAAAAATGACATACTTAGACAGTGGAGCAACAACACAAAAGCCGAACCAAGTAATAAAAGCAGTACAAGAATTTTACGAAAAATACAATGCAAATCCACATAGAGGAGCATATTCTCTAAGTATGGAAGCAACAGAGATTTACGAAAACACCAGAACTAAAATTGCAAATTTTATAAATGCAAAAGATACAGAAGAAATAATATTTGCTAAAAATGCAACAGAAGCTCTAAATTTAATTGCATATTCATATGGTATAAGCAATTTAAAAAAAGATGATGAAGTAGTTATATCAATAATGGAACATCACTCTAATTTAGTACCTTGGCAAAAAGTTACTAAAGAAACTGAAAGTCATCTAAAATATATGTATATAAATGCTGAATTTGAAATATCTGATAAAGAAATAGAAAGTAAAATTACAGATAAAACAAAAATAGTTGGAATTACACATGTTTCTAATGTATTGCGGAACAATTAATAATATAGAAAAAATAATAAAATATGCACATAGAAAAGGGGCAATTGTAGTGGTAGATGCTTCTCAAAGCATACCACATATGAGGATTGATGTTCAAAAATTAGATGTGGATTTTTTGGTTTTTTCAGGTCATAAGATGTTGTCTCCTTTAGGGATTGGTGTTTTATATGGAAAAAAAGAAATCTTAAATAAAATGTCTCCTTTTTTAATGGGTGGAGATATGATTGAATATGTATATGAACAAGAAACAACTTTTGCACCACTTCCAAATAAATTTGAGGCTGGAACTCAAAATGTTGAGGGTGTTGTTGGCTTAGGTGCTGCTATTGATTATATTGATAGTATTGGATATGATAAAATTTGTGAAATAGAAAAAGAGATTGTTTCATATGCTAGAGAACAATTATCAAAATTAGAATATTTGAATTTATATTTAACACCAAATCAAGAAAATCACTCAGGGGTAATTTCTTTTAATATAAAAGGATTACACCCACATGATGTAGCAAGCATTTTGGATTCAGAAGGAGTATGTGTACGTTCTGGAAATCATTGTGCACAACCACTTATGAGATTTTTAGAAATCGATTCTACTTGTAGAGCAAGTTTTTGTTTTTACAATTCTAAGGAAGATGTTGATAGATTAATAATTGCTTTAAATAAAGCTTATGAAATGTTTAAAAAATATATTGTAAAATAAGTTATATTTATATAACATTAGTTTTAAAATGTAAATTATATTAAAGAAGAAGGTAAATATGGAAGATTTAACAGAAGTTTATAATGAATTAATAATGGAGCACAGTATGAATTCATATAACAAAAAGAAATTAGAAAAAGTAGATTACTGTGAAATAGGACATAATCCAAATTGTGGAGATGAAATCACATTAGAAATAAAACTAAAAGGGGACACAATTGAAGATATGGCATTTTCAGGACATGGATGTGCAATTTCACAAGCTTCTACATCTATAATGATAGATACATTAAAAGGAAAAACATTAGAACAAGCAAGAGAAATTATAAAAACATTTATTGATATGATAAAAAGAGAAGAGACAAATGAAGAACAGTTAAAAAAATTAGAAGATGCAGTTGCATTTAAAAATGTTTCAAATATGCCAGCAAGGGTAAAATGTGCACTTTTAGCTTGGCATACACTAGAAGACTTATTAAATAAAAAATAAGATTAACCCTATAAAAAGAAAGGTAGAAATATGTCGAACAAAAAAGTATTAATTGGGATGAGTGGTGGTGTAGACAGCTCTGTATCAGCACTATTATTAAAAGAGCAAGGATATGAGCCAATAGGGGTAACACTAGAATTGTTTATAGAAAGTAGTTGCTACAATACAGAAACACATATAGATGTAAAAAATGTATGTCAAGAAATAGGAATACAGCACTATATATATAATTGTAGAAAAGAATTTAAAAAAAATGTGATAGAAGACTTTATAAATTGTTATGCAAATTGTAAAACTCCAAACCCATGTATAGAATGTAATAGATATATGAAATTTGGAATAATGTGGGAAAAAGCGAAAGAATTAGGATGTAGTTATATTGCAACAGGACATTATGCAAAAACAGAATATAGTGATAAATATGGTAGATGGGTATTAAAGAAATCAAATAATGAAAAAAAAGACCAAAGCTATGTTTTATGGAACATACCAAAAGAAATTATAGGACATGTTTTATTTCCATTGGCTGATTTCCAAAATAAAGAACAAATCAGAGAAATAGCAAAAAAAAGCAATTTAAAAATAGCTAATAAGCCAGATAGTGAAGATATTTGTTTTATACCAGATGGAAATTATAAAAAGTTTTTAGAAAATAATTCTGAAATTAAACCTAAACAAGGAGATATAGTGAATTCAAAAGGAGAAGTTTTAGGAAAACATACAGGATTATATAATTATACAATAGGACAACGTAAAGGTCTTGGAATATCTTATAAAGTTCCATTATTTGTTTTAGGTTTTAATTCAGTAAAAAATCAAGTCATAGTTGGAGAAGAGGAAGAGTTATATAAAAAAGAAATTATAGTTACAGATATAAACTTATTATTAGAAGATAAAATAAATGAAGAAATAGAAGTAGAAGTAAAAACAAGATATTCATCAAAATCAGCAAAAGCAAAAATAAAACAAGAGGAAGACAAAATAAGGGTAGTATTTGAAAAACCTCAAAGGGCAATAACACCAGGACAATCAGCAGTATTTTATATTGGAGATATTGTTTTGGGTGGTGGAAAAATTACTAATACTTTTTAAATATGAAAAATACAAGGAGGAAAAGAAGATGAAAAAATTGTTCACATCAGAAAGTGTAACAGAAGGACATCCAGACAAACTATGTGATTATATATCAGATAGTATATTAGATGCATATTTAACAAAAGACGAAAATTCAAGAGTAGCCTGTGAAACAGTAGCAGGAAAAGGAGAAATCTACATAACAGGAGAAATAACATCAAAAGCACAAATAAATATTGAAGAAATAGCAAGACAAGCCATAAAAGAGATAGGATATGGAAACAGTAATTTAGATATAGATAGCGAGACATGTAAAATAACAGTAAATATATCAAAACAATCAACTGATATAGCTATGGGAGTTGACAAATCATTGGAAACAAAAGGAGGAGAGCTAGAATCAGAAGGAGCAGGTGATCAAGGATTAATGTTTGGGTATGCCTGTGAAGAAACACCAGAATTAATGCCATTACCAATATCACTAGCACACAAATTATCAAGAAAATTAGCAGAAGTTAGAAAACAAAAAATAATAGACTATATAAGACCAGATGGAAAAGTACAAGTTACAGTTGAATATGAAGATGAAAAACCAAAAAGGATAGACACAATAGTTATATCAACACAACATGAAAGTAATGCTGATTTAGATAAATTAAAAAAAGACATAAAAGAAAAAGTAATAAATAAAGTTATATCAAAAGAATTATTAGATGAAAATACAAAATATTTTATAAACCCAACAGGAAGATTTGTAATAGGAGGTCCTTTAGGTGATAGTGGACTAACTGGAAGAAAAATTATTGTTGATACATATGGAGGATATGCAAGACATGGAGGAGGAGCTTTTTCTGGAAAAGATGCTACAAAGGTTGATAGGTCAGCAGCATATATGGCAAGATTTATTGCAAAAAATGTAGTAGCAAATAAATTAGCTCAAAAATGTGAAATACAATTTTCATATGCTATTGGAGTAGCAAAACCAGTTTCTGTATATGTTAATACATTTGGTACAAATACAATTCCAGAAGAGGAAATTGCTGAAAGAATATATAAAAAGTTTGATTTAACTCCAAGAGGAATTATTAATTATTTAGAGTTGAAAAAGCCAATTTATAGAAATACTACAAACTATGGACATTTTGGAAAAGAAGGTTTGGCATGGGAAAATGTTATAGAGTTTTAAAAATTGACAAAATGTATAATTAATATAAAGATACAAAAGAATAAAATAATAAAAATAAGATTGTTTTAGGAGACGATATGCAAAAAGTTAAGTTTGATATTCAAGGAATGACATGTAGTAGTTGTTCAGCACATGTAGAAAAAGCAGTAAAGAAATTAGAAGGAATAAAAAACATAAATGTAAATTTATTATCAAACAATATGACTGTAGAGTATGACGAAAATAAATTAGATAATAATCAAATAATAAAAACAGTAACAGAAGCGGGATATGGAGCAAATATCACAGAGGAAAAAAGCAAAGAAATAAAACAAGAGGAACAAAAAAATATAAACAACAAAGATATAATAAAATCAATGAAAAAAAGATTAATAATTTCAATAAGTTTTTTAATACCACTAATGTATATAGCAATGTATCATATGTTAAATGAATGGTTTGGATTACCAATACCACAGATAGTAAAAACACTATTTCATGGAAATGAAAATGCAATAACATTTGGGTTGACACAACTATTACTATTATTACCAATCATATATGTAAATAGAAATTATTTTACTGTAGGATTTAAAAGATTAATAAAACTAAGTCCTAATATGGATTCATTAATTGCAATAGGAAGTGGTGCAGCAATAATTTATGGAATATTTGCAATATATATGATTGGATATGGTTTAGGTCATAATCAAATTGATATTGTAAAAAAATATTCAATGGATATATATTTTGAATCAGCTGGGACAATACTAACATTAATAACAGTAGGAAAATATTTAGAAACAAAATCTAAAGGAAAAACTAGTGATGCAATTAGCAAATTGATAAATTTAGCACCAAAAACAGCAATAGTTATAAAACAAGGAAAAGAAATTGAAATAAATTTAGAGGAAGTAATAATAGGTGATATTGTAATAATAAAACCAGGTGGAAGTATTGGTATAGATGGAATTATAGTTGAAGGAAGTTCAGCTATAGATCAATCTAGTATAACAGGAGAAAGTATACCAGTAGAAAAAGTAGTTGGAGATACAGTTGTAGCAGGAACAATTAATAAAAATGGATATTTAAAAATAAAGGCTACAAAAGTAGGAAAAGACACAACACTTTCACAAATTATAAAATTAGTAGAAGAAGCAAGTAATTCAAAAGCACCAATATCAAGATTAGCTGATAAAGTCAGTGGAATATTTGTACCAGTTGTTATAACAATAGCAATTTTAGCAACAATATTTTGGCTAATAACAGGACAAAGTTTTGAATTTGCATTGAGTATAGGTATAGCAGTATTAGTTATATCATGTCCTTGTGCATTAGGCTTGGCAACACCAGTTGCAATTATGGTGGGAACAGGAAAAGGGGCAGAACAAGGAATTTTAATAAAATCAGCAGAAAGTTTAGAACAATTACATTTAGTTGATACAGTAGTTTTAGATAAAACAGGAACTATAACAGAGGGAAAGCCAGAAGTTACAGATATAAGTATAAATGATATAAAAGTAAATAAAGAGAAAAATAATAATGATAATAATAGGGAATTGAAGGATGAAAATGAGTTACTTAGAATTGCAGGAAGTCTTGAAAGAAAATCTGAGCATCCATTAGCAGAAGCAGTAATTGACAAAGTAAGAGAAAAACAAATAGAATTACTAGAGGTACAAGAATTTTTAGCTATTTCTGGTAGAGGAATAAAAGGAAAAATAAATGGAACAAATTATATTGTAGGAAACAATCAATTTATGAAAGAAAATTATGTTGATGTAGAGGAAATATCAAAAAAAAGTAATGAATTATTAAAACAAGGAAAAACTGTTTTATATATTGCAAGTGAAAAACAAATAATTGGAATTATTGCAGTAGCAGATACTATAAAAAATACAAGTAAACAAGCAATTAAAGAATTAAAAGAAAAGAATATAGAAGTTGTAATGCTTACAGGGGACAATAAAATTGTTGCAGAACAAATTGGAAATCAATTAGAAATAAACAAAGTTATTTCAGAAGTTTTACCACAAGATAAAGAAAAAGAAGTTTCAAAATTACAACAACAAGGTAAAATAGTTGCATTTGTAGGAGATGGAATTAATGATAGTCCAGCATTAGTGAAATCAGATGTAGGATTAGCAATAGGGTCAGGAACAGATATTGCAATAGATTCAGCAGATATTGTTTTAATGAAAAGTAGTTTATTAGATGTTGTTACTGCAATCAGTTTGAGTAAAGCTGTTATTAGAAATATAAAAATGAATTTATTTTGGGCATTTTTTTACAATTGTGTAGGAATACCAATAGCATGTGGAATTTTTTATACAAATTTTGGATTTAAATTAAGTCCAATGATTGGTGCTACTGCAATGAGTTTAAGTTCTGTTTGTGTTGTTGCAAATGCTTTAAGACTTAAAAAGTTTAAACCTAATTTTAAATCAGAAGTTAAAGCAAATAAGATTTGTGAAATGAAAATTAAAGATAATCAAAATAGTAGGGAAAATAAAGAAAAAAGTAATATTGAGGAGGAATTTAAAATGGAAACAAAAACTATTTATATTGAAGGTATGCAATGTAATCATTGTAAATTGAGTGTGGAAAAAGCTCTAAATTCTATTGAAGGAGTTACAAATGTAGATGTTAATTTAGAAGAGAAAAAAGCTATTATAACATCAAATAAGGAAATTGATAATAATATTATTAAAACAGTAATTGAACAAGAAGGATTTTCAGTACAATAGAATTTTTCACATTCATTTCTTTAAAATAAAGGAATGCCATGGACACTTTTCAAAAATTTTGCTAAAAAGTTCTAAAATTATTATAGCACACATTAACATCTAAAAATCATTTATATTTAAACATTTTGGACTACTCAGAAATAAAAAAGTATTGTCTAGTGGTAAAAATATAAAAAAATTAGAAAAATCTCTTGACAGTTATAAAAAAATGATTTATAATTTATAAATGTCAGGAGCAATTGCAGGTGTAGTTCAATGGTAGAACCTCAGCCTTCCAAGCTGATGACGTGGGTTCGATTCCCACTACCTGCTCCAATTTAAAATAAAATAATACAAAGTTTTTATTTTAAAATATCAAAATTTTATTTGCAGGTGTAGTTCAATGGTAGAACCTTAGCCTTCCAAGCTAATGACGTGGGTTCGATTCCCACTACCTGCTCCATTAGGGAAGTCATTGTATTAGAAAAAGGTCTAATATGATGGCTTTTTTGTTATGACTAACACTCAAATACTTACTCAAAGTTATGTATTATTTAAAAGTCAAAAAAACTTGTTTGTAATCCGAATTTGAAAATTTTATGTAAATGTGGTATAATATAATTAATATTGCTAAGTGCAGTATAGAAATAACTCTAATAGTGTTAAATAATAAAGAAAGTGAGGTAAAATATGCTTGAAACATTAATTGATCTTTTCTTATTTTTACCTGAAGCATTCATTATGCTTCACACCATGTGGTTTGAGATATTGGGAGAATTTCCATACATTCTTGAAAATGATGGTTTTATTTGGGCAGTTTTTTGGCTATTCGGTGGTACATGTATGATTGTTGCAATTTTATGCGTTGATATAGCCATAATTGGTGGAATCTATTGGTTAATTCATGAAATTTCAATTATGCTTCGTACAAAAGAAGTAAAGAGGCAACGGGTTATTGGAACAGTAACGGGCAAAAAGCATATAAAGGAACATACCAGTGTTGGATATAATGTTGCTTTAAAAATGCCAATGCTAAAATCTCATTCAGCAGAATACATCGTGGAGGTAGAGTATAATGGGATAACAAAAACGTTTGATAGTAAGAAACTTTTTAAAAAGTATAAAAAGAATGATGCTATTTCTTTAATACTGGTTCAAAATCTAGATAAAAACGAAAATCCGATTAAACAAAGATTAGAGTTGCCAGAATAATAAAAAGCCAAATTATTGCATTGCAGTAATTTGGCTTTTCTGGTTAATAAGATTTTTATACTACTCAAAATCGTTAAATGGCATTAGTCATGCATTAAAAATGCATATGGCTCAAATTCCGCATGATACGAGAAAAAATAGGAAGTTTAACTCAAAATTACCCTAAAAATTTTTGGAAAAAATACCTTGTAAATGCGTTGTAGTTCTATTATATATGAATTGCTTAAGCAGATTTTTCATTTGATTTTAACGATAACGAAAAAGATAATTATAAAAATGGTCTTACTAAAGGTGGAGGTACAAGATATATAAAATGGAAGAGAACAAGGAGCAATACTTTCTTATAACAAATAAAAATGATAATATAAAAGTAACCAAAAAAGGGAATATAAAAACTACC
>CAOSZT010000056.1 GCA_948528155.1 uncultured Clostridia bacterium
GTTAAAATTATAACTTAAATCTCATTTTTCTAGGGACTTTTTTTACAGCCCCTTTTTCATCTTTATAAAAATATCATATTATTTATACTTCAATCGCTTTTCCTAACCAAACTGAATATATATAAACTTTATCAACATTTCTACCTATCGATTCTTCTAAAGCTTTTTTATATAACTTAAGTTGTTCATAATACTTCTCCACAAGAACTTGTTCTTTACCATTTTCTACAAAATCGGTTTTAAAATCTAGTAAAACCACATTATTCTCAGAATCAATAAAAAACAAATCAATAATACCCTGAACCAAAACAACCTCATCAACATATTGTTCAAAAATATCTCTAGCAGGAATATTAATATAAAATGGCTTTTCTTGGAATACTTCTTTAGCATTTTTAAGCTGTTGCCAAATATTAGATTTTGTAAATTCTAAAATCTTAAACGGATTTATACTTTCTGCTTCTTTATCTGAAATAATCTGTCTATATTGCAAATCCTGCACTAAATCTTTAACCTTCTTCAAATCATAATCTTCTTTTGGATTTAGCCTCTGCATACATAAATGAAACAATGTTCCTTTCTGTGTAGAAGAGATTTTTTCTTCTTCATCATCTTGTAAAAATTTGGGTTTTTCAAAATTAATCTCTTTTTGCTCAAAATCTAAATCATCATCTAAACATTCTATATCTATCCCTATTTGTTTATTTTTCATCTGCTTTATTTTGGTAACAGAACTTTTTGTAGGAATAGTTGTTGCTAATTTATTTTGATATTGATACTCTATTTTAGTTTTTATATCTTCAATTAAATCTTCACTATACTCCTTTTTATCAAGAATTTTAAAAATTTCATTAGATGTACTAGTAAAAACTTCTTCCTTTTTATCATTCAAAATTTGATTTGGTTCAATTGTATTTAACTCAATTAGATTTTCTGTATTTTTCTTTTCATAAAGATAGACTAACAATATCCAATCTAAATATGATTTATATTTCTTAACTAAAATAGGATTAATTTTTTCATCTTTTCTTGGATAGA
This sequence comes from uncultured Clostridia bacterium, assembly GCA_948528155.1. Classification (GTDB taxonomy): domain Bacteria; phylum Bacillota; class Clostridia; order TANB77; family CAG-508; genus CAG-269. The sequence continues at coordinate 1,039 of CAOSZT010000056.1, forward strand.
TGTTCTGCTGTTTTTCAATATCCTCAATTTTTTTTGTAAAATCGTTTGAAACTCCTGTTATTATCAATTTTTCTTTAGCTCTTGTTAAAGCAACATATAAAATTCTCATTTCCTCAGAAATACTCTCATTTCTAATAACACTTTTAACTGCTCCTCGTGTTAATGTATCATATTGAACTTGTGCATTATAATCTATGTATTTTGCACCTATACCTAAATCTTGATGTAATAATACTGGATTTTTTCTTATATCTTGCTCATTAAATTGCTTATTTGCATTTACTAAAAATACAACTGGAAACTCTAGCCCCTTACTTTTATGAATACTCATTATTCTAATAACATCATCATTTTCTCCAATAATTTTGGCTGCTCCTAAATCTCCTGAATTTATTTTTAATTTATCAATAAAGTTTATAAAATTATATAAACCTTTAAAACTCGCTGACTCATATTTTTTTGCACGCTCAAATAACATTTTTAAATTAGCTTGTCTCAAATTTCCATTTGGCATTAAACCTACATAATTATAATATCCTGTGTCTGAATAAATTTTCCAAATTAATTCATCTAAAGCCAAAAACTCTTGTTCTTTTCTCCAATTTTTAAGATTTTCTAAAAATTTTTCTATTTTCTGTTTTAGCTCTGGTTTGACATCTACTTTTGCCTTTAACATACTATTGTAAAAATCATCATATTTATCTGATAAACGTATTTGTACTAATTCATTATCTGTAAATCCTCCTATATTTGACCTTAAAACTGTTACAAGTGGTATGTCTTGAAGCGGATTATCTATGATTTTTAACAAACTCATTATTGTTTGAATTTCAATTGAGTTTAGATATTCTTGATTACTATCTGCAAATACTGGCATTCCTAAATTAATTATCTCTTGTTCATATATACTTGCTTTATCTTTTGTTGATCTTAATAAAATTGCTATATCTTTAAATGTTATATCTCTAAAAGTTTCTTTTTTTCTGTCATAAATTTGATATTTATTATTTATTAATTCTTTTATTTTTTTTGCGACATATTTTGCTTCTATTTCAATATTCTCAAAATGTTCTAGCTCTTGTAAATTCTCTGCCTCTATTCCTTCTTCCTCTATATAATCATTTTGATTTTCATTTATATATATTTTAAGATTTTTATCATCTTCTTCAATTTTTTTTGTATCTATTATATTTATTTCAGTTTTCAAATTTTGGCTAGTTTTTTTATAATCTTCAGCACCAAAATTCAAATATTCACTTTCATCATATTTAACTTCACCTAAAGTATGGCTCATAATATTTTTAAAAATTAAGTTTGTAAAATCTAAAATATTATCTCTACTTCTAAAATTTTTAAACAGTTGAATTTTTTGCCCAACTAAAGAAGAACAATTATCTATATTATAATTTTTTTCTACAATATTTTTCTCTTGTTGAATACCTAATGGAAAAAACTGCTCATATTTATCTAAAAATAGTTTTGGCATAGCCTGTCTAAACCTATAAATACTTTGTTTAACATCTCCAACCATAAATATATTATTTCCTCTTGATACTGAAGAAAGTATATATTCCTGTACTAAATTACTATCTTGATATTCATCTATTGCAATCTCTTCAAATTTTTCTGTATACTTTTGGGCAACTTCTGTTTTTATAATATTATATTCTTTTTCTCCATTTTCATTAATTATAGTTTCAATTTCCTTTACTAAAATATCTAAAGCAAAATGTTCTATATCTGTAAAATCTACAATATTTTTATCTCTCTTTCTTTTTGAAAAAATTTCATCAAATTCTATAATTAAATTTTCTAATTTTTTTAAAATCAGATACATATCAAATATATCTTGATTTGATTGTTTTGAATCTGATACAAATATTTTTCCTATTTTACTACCAAACTTCTTTTTCACACTATCTCTTATATTTTTAGCTTCTTCTTTTATCTCTAATTCTACTTTTTTTCTTGACCAGGTTGTAAATTTTATGTTTTGTATTATTTCATATGATTTATCCCAATTATTTAGATTTTGTTTTAATGTCTCTAATTGCTTTATATCTGTTTCTATTATTTGTTTAAAAACTTCTAATTGTTCATCATGTGATAAACTCTCTAAAACACCTGTAAGAATTGCTATATCATCAATTAATTCTTCTTCCATTTCTTCTAACAAAATTTTCCCCCAAGGTGTTTGACTAAAGTCCTCTTCTAGTTTATTTTCAATATTAAACATTTCTATTTTTTCATTTAACCATTTTTTAGGATATGGACTTGAACTTATATATGTATATATGTTTATTATTAGTTCTTTTAGTGGTGTATCATCTCTATAATTAGTATATGTATTTATCAATTTTGTAAAATCTTCATCTTCTGATAAATATTTATTTTCAAATAATTCCTCCAATACTTCTTGTTTCAACAATTCTATTTCTGGAGTATCTGCTATTCTAAAATTTGGTGATACATTTTCCAACTGGTAAAAATTATTTTTTACTACTTCTAAACAAAAAGAATCTATTGTACAAATACTAGCCATATTTAATAATGTAATCTGTCTTTGTAGATTTGTATTTTCTGTGTCTTCATCTAATTTTTTGTAAATTGCATCTAATACTCTCTCTTTCATTTCAGCAGCGGCAGCATTTGTAAAAGTTACTACTAATAATTTGTCTATATCTATATTTTCCTTTATTGCTTTATTAATTATTCTTTCTACAAGTACAGCTGTTTTTCCACTCCCGTGCAGCTGCAGCCACTAACAGTTTTGTACCTTTCTCATATATTGCTTGTTTTTGTTCTATTGTCCAGTTTGGCATTTTATATCTCCCTTCTCTTTTCCCTACATAATTTTAAATAAAGATTAGTAATATCCTCTTTAATTTTCTCAATATTTGCCTTATTATCATTAGTAGCTTTTTTGGCAAGATTAACAATTTTATTCTGAACTTCATTAGTATCACTATATAATGGTAAATATATATTTGATTTATTTAAACTAAATCCATTTGACTTTTGTGTTGTCTGTATATATTGTTGAATAACATCACTATTTAAAATACCACATATATAAAAAGCCTCATCATTACTTATAAATCTTCCAGTTTTATCTTGGCTTATAATTATTGTATGTTTAACACATATTGTTTGTTTGTACTCTCCCCAAGGTGTTTTCTCTTTAGAAATTACACTTGCACAAAACTTACTATTATCTCTTGCAGCTACAATATTATCTGCAAATGTATATGACCCTATTTTAGATAAAGCATAAAATTCATTACCTCTACGCATTTGCTTACTTTTTTCGGATTGCATATCTATTATATTTTTATGATTTGCTAAATATAATAAAATATCCTTGTTACATTTCAACATTTCTTCATTTGAAATTGGAACTTTTGGATTCTCTTTGCTATATGGTAAAATACAAAACTCATTATTGGTATCATATACAAATTCTTTTAAATGTGGACCTGTAATAATTGGATATATAATATTGGTAGGAAAATTCCAACCATCTTTTGGCATATCATTTATCTTATATTTTGATAATGAAAATTCCTTATTTGAAAATCTATAATAGTTATCTTTCTCACTACTTCCTAAACCTTTTAACATAAATAGTTCTTGAGGTGTAAATTCTACTCCTGTTCTATATGTATAATCAGTTGGACCTATAATTTCTGAAAAATCATATTTGCTAAAAGTATATGAAAAACTTGTATTTTGCATTGATAATTGTCTGGCTTCATAAGATGAAAAATGTAAATATTTTTTAGCTTCTTTATAACTATTTAGAGAATTTATAAATTCATCTTTTATATTTCTTTCTCTTGTAATATTTATAACTGGTATTCCTTTATAATAGTCAATCATTTTTCTTGAATAATAATATGTATTAAAATCTTGTGTAATTACTTTGTTATCAGCTCTAAAAGGTCGTAGTGGTGCCTTCCATCTATCAATCTTTTGTAAATACAATCTTTCATTTTTATCATAATCTAAATAAAAATTTCTAAAACCCTCATAAGAATCTTGAGACATTATACTATCTGGCATTAAAAAAGCAAGTATTCCATTTTCTGATAACCAATTTGTTGCAGTTACATTAGATATTAAAGCACAAATATTTAATTGTGTTCCTCCATATTGACCAGCACCAGAAAAAATGTGTTTTATATCACAAAGTTTTTTTATTTTACTTGCATAAACCTCAGGTAAATGTTCCCATTTCACCCAAGGTGGATTACCAATAATTAAATCAATATTATCTATTCTAGCAATAAACATAAAGTTCATCGCAATTCTTATCCATATTCCATCCCAATTATAAATGTGAAGATAAACTAATTTTCTTGACATTTCTCTTATTTTTTCTTTTAACATATTAGATTTTTTTTCAAATTCAGTAAAATTATTTAATATATAATCATATAAAATATTTTCATCTTCCGTTTTAACACAAGCTTGTAACTCACTCATAATATGTCCAAAATTTTCTAATTTTACAAATCTTATAGGAAACACTACTTCAAAAGGCTCCTTTAAATTATTAATCTCATACATATAACAATCTATTCCATCAATTACAACTTTTTGTGATAAAATTGCTGAATCTCCCAAATATACAGGTATTTCTATATCTTTTAAAAATCCAAATGGCTTTAACGCTAAATAATATCCAACTCTTGCAGACAAAACAGAAAGAGGATTTATATCAATTCCATAAACTCTTGATAATATTTCATTTTGTATCTCTAATTTTTCTTTTTTAGTTAATCCTTTTAAATCCTTATTTCCAACAATCTTTTTTATAAGTTCAAGTAAAAAAATTCCAGAACCACAACAAGGATCTATCGCTTTCCAATCTTTTTTCTTAATATCTTCTAGTGCATTTGTAACAACATAATCAGCTAACCATTTTGGTGTAAAATATTCTCCCATAGAATGTCTAATAGATTTTGGCATTATACTCATATATAAATCTTTAAAAATATCAATCGGTTCATAATATATGTCTAATGAAAATGCAGAATATTGATCTATACTTTTAATAATGTCCTTAATATGTGTATAAAAATTGTTATTCCATTGTAATTTATCAGAATACCAAGAATAAAAATCACCTTCCAAAAAATTCGTTATATTACTATTTTTATAAGAATAACCATCTTCCATATTTTCAAAAAACGATTGCATTTCATTAGAAGTTACATTTGATAAATCAAAATAATTTTTAGTACTATCATTATAATTTAATTTATCTAACACTTTGCAAGCAATCAATTTAACAATAATAGCATATGTAGTTTGCAAAGAATATATTGCATCATATTCCTTTTGTGTATTATCAATAGAATCTGAAAAAATAAGTGATAAATCTTTTCTCCTTTTTTTTATATCATTACCTTTACCATTATCTTCAATTGATAAATGCATTAATTCTTTCCATTCATCTGATAACATTTTAGTTTTATCTGTTTTATTATTTTTTAAAGAATTATATAAAGTCTGAGCAACTGATTTTGAAATAGAAGGTGCAATTAAATCAATCGAAAAGTCTTCTAATATATTTTTAGGTACGAATTTTTTTGTATCATTTGCTAAAATAGCTCTTATAATTGTATCAATATCTTCATTTTCTATTGTGCTAATATTCGTATTTTGAATTTTATCCTCTAAAAAAGTAAAATAAGAAATTCTAATACCATCTGTTAAAATTGCATCACATTCAATATTATCTTGATTTTTTAAAGCCATTAAATAATCTTTAACTTGTTCAATTGCAATTTTTTGATCTTTTTGAGTTTCTAATTTACTATAATGTTTATACTCAATAATTAAATCATTAACAACAGCATCTAATCTACCTTTACCACTTGTCCTATTTTTCAATCCTTCAAATGTGTGTTTTATTCCATCTATTTCTTTTTCTTTTATAATGTCAAAATCTCTATCTGTTTTTGCTCTTACTAGACAATATATTTCTCTTTCAAATATAGCAGCAGTTGTCGACTCATTGCTTGATATTGCTGAATGTTTCATTATGTTTGTTCTTAATTTGTCAATATCAACTTGATACTCCCCACTTTCAAGCCATTCATTTAATTTCATTTTCATACCTCCAAAAAATATTAACATTATGACTTTAATTCTATCATAATAGATACTAAAAATAAATACTAAAATTTTATTAATTCATGGAAATTGCTACCAGCTAATACTTTTTTTTTGCTGAGTAATCCAAAATGTTTAAATATAAATGATTTTTAGATATTAATGTGTAACTGAAATAATTTTAGAACTTTTTAGCGAAATTTTTGGAAAATGTCAGTGGCATTCCTTTATTTTTTAGGAATGAATGTTGGAATATTAATTATAATTTTTATAATACTTCATAAAATATTACTATATTGTGTATACTATATTTGGGTGTGTATTATGAATCAAATTTTAGTAACAGAGTTAAAACCTCGAAATTCACGTCAACAAAAATTAAAAAAAATATTAAAATTACAGTTTTATTTTTCAATTATTTTTATTATTATTCTTTCATCTATAATAACTTATAAAACTGTTAGTTTATATAAAAAAGAGAAATATTCTTCTCAAATATTAAATAATTATAATATAACTAAATTATATTCAGATATACCTTCAGGCAAATTATCTAATTTTAATGAAAATGTGGAAAATTCACATATAATTGGAATTATTGAAATTCCAAAAATAAATGTTTATTATCCTGTTTTTACAACATATGATGATGAACTTTTAAAAATTTCACCTTGTAAATTTTATGGTCCTCAACCAGGAAAGATTGGAAACTTATGTATTGCTGGCCATAATTATGACAATGGTAAATTTTTTAGTAATATTATTCATTTAACAGAAAATGATGAAATTATTATTACAAATAATTCTAATAAAAAATTTTCTTATTTTGTTTTTGATATTTATGAAGTAAAATCTGATGACCTCTCTCCTGTTTATTCTTATAATAAAAATTTAAAACTTTTAACACTAATTACATGTAATAATTTGAACAATAACAGGATTATAGTTAAAGCTTATAAAAAATAAAATGATGGAAACTTTCATTTCCATCTTAGCTCAATTTAAAATATGATACCTTTAATGTTATTTAAACCTTTTTCCACAGCCAATTTATGCCTTTACTATTAATTGTCTTTTTATTAAATTCCTTGGCTTCTACTTCATCTGCCCATAGATATGCTAAAAATGTAATTAATAAAAATGTAAAATCTAGGATCATGTTCCAACACAATTTAGAATATAAATAAGAATATTCTTGTTTTAATGTCAAAATCTGAATTGTGTGTATTATTAAATCTATTAAAAAAGCACATAGTGGTATAAATGCCACTATACTCCTTTTAGTTTCCTGTGATAAATATATAAATAATATTGTTGCTATTAGTACTAAAAATAATGTTAATAAATTTGTTAAATCAAATATAAACATTTAATTTCTCCCTTATTTTGTTCTTGAATATATATTAACATTTCTTTTTTAAAATTTCAATGCTTATTATATTACTTTTATATTACATTTTCATTACAATTACTAAATAAAAATATTTATATTAAGTATTGATATTTACCTATTTTAGTTTTGTTTCAATCAAATCAGCTATTTCTCTTGCTTTTTTTGTAATATATTCTTGTTCTTCTCCTTCTATCATAACTCTAATAAGTGGCTCTGTACCAGAAGGTCTTATTAAAACTCTACCATTTCCTGCAAATTCTTTTTCTAATTTCTCTATTGCATTTTTTATTTCTTCATCTTTTTCATAGTCATATTTTTTATTTGAATTTACTTTTGCATTTATTAATATCTGTGGATATAGCTTTATTATTTTACATAGTTCTGATGTCTTTTTATTTTCTTCTAATATCGCTTGTATTAACATTAAAGATGTTAATATTCCATCTCCTGTAGGATTATAATCTAATAAAATTACATGTCCTGATTGTTCTCCTCCTAGGTTATAACCTTGTTTTAACATTTCTTCTAATACATATCTATCTCCTACTTTTGTTTGTATTAATTCTAGACCTTTATCTCTTGTATATTTGTTTAATCCTAGATTACTCATTACTGTTGCAACAATTGTATTTTTTGATAATTTGCCTTTCTTTTTTAGATAATTTGAAATTATTGCCATTATTTTATCTCCATCTATTTCTTCTCCATTTTCATCAACAGCTAAACATCTATCTCCATCCCCATCATATGCTACACCTATACTTAATTTATTTTTTACAACAAATTCTTTTAGTGATTCTAAATGTGTTGAACCACAATTTTCATTTATATTTATACCATTTGGATTGTTATTTATTATTTTATATTTAATTCCTAATGCTTTAAATACTTTTTCAGCCACAACAGTTGTTGCTCCATTAGCTGTGTCTATACCTACAACAAAATCTGTTTTATTTATTTTTTCTATATTGTCATCAAAATGTTTTCTAAAAAAATATACATACTCATCTAATAAATCTGTTCTATATTCTGATACACCTATTTTATTACTTACTGCTGTTAATTCATCTATTTTTCCTGAATCCATTACTTCTTCAATTTCTTCTTCTAAACTATCTGGAATTTTCATTCCTTTATTACTAAAATATTTTATTCCATTAAATTCATATGTATTGTGTGATGCCGATATTACAACACTTGCATCTGCATTTAACTTTCTTGTTAAATATGCTACAGCTGGTGTTGGAATTACTCCTAATAACTTCACATTTGCTCCATAGCTTAAAAATCCTGCTACCATAGCACTTTCTATTAAAGTTCCAGATAATCGTGTATCTCTTCCTATTAATATAGTAGGTATATGGTCAGTATGCTTTGATAACACATATGCACCTGCTTTTGCTACTTTATATACTAATTGTGGTGTAAGCTCTGTGTTTGCAATCCTCCTTATACCATCTGTTCCAAAATATTTTCTCATATTTACATCTTCCCTTAATAAAATATTTAGGTTTTTTAAAGTTTTGCCTATAAATCACTTTTAGTTTTAGAATAACTTAATATTTCTTTAAATACATTATAATTTTTTCTTTTATACTTAATTTCATTTCTATAGGATCATCAATTTCAATTTTTTTATTTTCTAATGCTAATTTTGGATTTTTTGTTGTAAGTTTTTCTAGTTTATCACTTCCTATAATGTTTTCAATTTCTTCTATTGCTTGTGGAATTAATTTATATATTGTTTTTTCTCTATGAACATCTGTACCTAAAAAATGTATCATATTACCACTCAACAATTTCTTAACAATAATTTTTGCCTTTTCTCCATATTGTCCTAAAATACTTCCATAATTTGCTTGCATTAATACACCTTTTTCAATCAGCTCATATACAAATTCTGGCTCTTTTTGTATAAAACTATATCTTTCTGGATGTGCTAATATTGGTATAAGTTTATTCTCTTGAAGAGAATATATTACATTATATAAATTCATTGGCTCTGCATTTAAAGGCATTTCAAATAAAACATAACTCGTGTTATTTATTGTTGAAGCCTTTCCTTCTATTAATAAATCCATTATGTTATCTGTTATATAGATTTCATTTGCTAAATATAAATTTGCCTCTATTCCACTTTGTCTTAAATTATCTTTTATTACTTTTACCCATATATCTCTTTCTTTTACACCTGTTTCATAATAATTTTCCATATAATGTGATGTTAATACTATTCCTTCAAATCCTGCATTTTTCGCTTCTTGTATCAAATTAAAAGTCTCATCTATATTTCTTGATCCATCATCTATATTTGGTATTATATGTGTGTGAAAATCTATCATTATTACTTCTCCTTATATTATATTTTTAAAGTTCACTATTTTGGTACTTTGTTCACCACAACTCCAGCTAAATTTCCTCCAACATCTTTTATACTTTTTATTATTTTTTCAAGATACTTTTTTTTAGTTTCTTTATATGCTGTAACAACTATTGTTGAATCCACTGTTCGTGATAAAATTACTGAATCTGTAACTAATTCACAAGGTGTTCCATCTATCATAATTATATCACACATATCTTTTAAACCTTCTAATAAATCTGTCATTTCTTCTGAAACCAATAATTCAGAAGGATTTGGTGGAACACTCCCAGCTACAATAATTGATAAATTTTCCACTTGGGTTTTTTGTATATAATTTGACATTTCGATTTCATCTATATTTTGTGTATCTAACTCTGTCAAAATGTTTGAAAGTCCTGGTTTTGGTGTAACTCCAAATATCGTAAACTGTCTACCTTTTCTCATATCTGCATCTATTAAAATCACTTTATTTCCAGCCTGCGCAAATGTTACTGCTAAATTAGATGTTACCCAACTTTTTCCTTCTCCTGGAAATGTTGATGTTATTAATAATGTTTTTAGCTTTTTATTTGTACTCATAAATTGTATATTTGTTCTTAATGTTCTAAAAGTTTCTGCTACAACTGATTCAGGGTCTATTTGTGTTATCAATTCCTTCTTTAGTTTCATTATTTTCTCTTTCCCCCTTTTTCAATATTAAAATTATGTTTTGGTATTGTAGCAAGAACTGGTATTTTAAACTCTCTTTCTATATCTTCTGCTGTTTTTATTGTTGAATCTAACACATTAGCTAATAACACATATATTACTGCTATTAATAAACCTATACCTGTAAATATTATGATATCTCTTATATTGTTTATATTTGATGGAGTATAATTAATTTTAGCTCTGTCAACTATATGAACATTATTTATATTATATGTTTTTAATACCATTTCCGAAAATACATCTGCTATTTCATTTGCTATTTCATATGCTCTTTGTGCATCTTCATCTATTACTGATATTTTTATTAATTCTGTATCTTTTACAGTATTTACTGTTATATTTTTTCTTAATTTTTCTTCAGCTATATCAATTTTTAAATTTTTTATAACTTCTCTAATTACATCTTTGCTTTCTACTAATACCCTATATGTAGATATTAATTTTGAATTTAATGTAATATCTGTGGTTGTTATTGAATTTGTTGTATTATTTCTTTTTTCCAAATTTGCTGTATCTTCTGATTTTGCTAATACCAATGTTGTTGATGATGTATACATTGGTTTCACAAATTTTTTTGTATAAACAACTCCAATTAAGACAAATATTAAAATTATAAAAATCATTTTTACTTTTTTATTCCAAAATAATATTAATATCTCCTTTAAATCTATTTCCTCCATTACTCTCTCCTTGAATTCATATCTTGAACTTAATTTTCTATATAGTAAAATCACATTTTATTTTTATGTTTTAATTATAGCTAATATAATTTTAAAAATCAATAATATTGTAAAAAAACTTAATGTAAAAAAACTCATTATTTTCAAATATTAAAGTATTATTGGAATAATTTTAAAACTTTAGGAAATTTTTTAAATTAATAAAAAGTAGAGTAGTTTAAATTTATGATAATAATA